>JAINDL010000206.1 GCA_019931245.1 Bryobacteraceae bacterium CoA2 C42 | reverse complement strand
GTGATTTTGCACTATGACACAGAGGGGGGGCATACGCAGGGGTTGCCGCTGGGTAAGCGGGTGGCGAATCTGGCGGATGAGTTGGCGTTTTTGACGCAGCAGTTGGGGTGGGAGTAGGGATTGTGGCGGCGGTGGGGGGGGCGATTTGCGTGTCTGGCTCGCACTCGGCATTGGCGAGGCTCCCATTGGCATAAAACGGGTCGTTGAGAAGCGACGAGCCCGGCTAAGACATCCAGTTAGCCGGCAGTCTCTCTGCCATCGCCCCAGGAAAGGGAACGAAGCTGGTGTCGGCCTTCAATCGCCCTGCTTCTCCCGTTCTTCGAGTTGACGCATAGCGGCGGCGCGAGCATCGGCCATGTCTTCCTCCGACCAGGAGCCGGACCATTCCAGTGGCACCCCGTTCGCCACTGCGGCGAGTTGGTTCAACCAAACGGCAATGCGCTGGGCCCCTTGCGGCGTTAGGACCATGCGAGGGTCAGTATACTTCCGGAGCCAAGAGAACGACAGGCTTAAGCAGATGCGAGGCGCAATGCATCTACCTCGTTGGACGAATGAGTTGGCGACGCGGGATCGAGCCGCAGAGTCGGCGCCGGGCAAGGGCGATCTTTCGCAGATCCTCTTCCTTCTTAGAAGCGCACAGGCCGCGCAGGCCCGGCACCAACGGGCGAGGAACTCGCCCCTCCCGCCGGGCCGAAGCGAGTCCGTTGTGCGCGAGTTCCTCAGAAGCGTTGCGCCCGGGTAGGCCGGGACCAAAGGAGAAGGAACCTGCGACGGCGTGACTCAGTGATGCAAACGGAAGAGGTTCAGGGAGCGGAAGCAGGCCGAATAGCTACAAACTAGCGCCCTTGGAGACAGCCGCGTAAGTCATTGATTCCAAAGCCTCGGAGACGCGGTTCCTTAGAAGCGGGCCGGGGCGTTCGGGATAGGCTACTGAACGTGTTGAAGAGGATTCTGGTTCGGGGCTTGCGAACGCCAGATGCTTCCGACGATCCTCATTACCCCGCGGCGGTGGAACGGGCCAAGGAGCGGAGGGGCAACGGATCCGCACCGTTTTCCTTTCGATATGCCTGAGTCCTCGGACGCCGATTAGTTTAGGCTATGGCGCGCGGGAGAAACAGGGCACCATAGGGCGTGATCAGCAGAAACTCGGAAGCAGAACGGAGGGGCGGCCTGAAAGATGGCGTCGGACGGATTCAGTTCGGCAGCGGGTCCTTCGAAGAGCCCGATAACTTCTTCTCCCGGTTCGAAGGCGGAGCCGCTACCAACCCCGAAGAACTCCTCGCCGCATCTTCACCACCACCTCCGCGAAACGCGAACAGGTGGGCGGCGGGTTCGATATCAGCCCCCTTCACCTGGTCCTGGACGCAGCCCCCCGGTATCACCGGAGGCCAGTCTCCGAAACCGGCCAACCAAGCCGACGAAAACTGCCGCATCTTCAAAGCCCTCGGCGCTGTTTCCATCGAACTCACCGCTATTGTGAAGTAGTGCGCTACAACGGGATGTTGCCGTGCTTCTTGCGCGGAGTAGTGACCTTCTTGTTCTCCAGCATCCGCAGGCCGCGGATCAGCTTGGCACGGGTCTGGCGGGGCTCGATCACCGCGTCGATGAAGCCGTTCTCGGCCGCGACAAAGGGCGTGGCGAAACGCTCGTTGTAATCGTCAATCCTGGCCTGCCGGCCCGCCGGGTCGTCGCGGCGGGAGAGAATGTTCACCGCTCCTTCCGCCCCCATCACCGCGATCTCGGCCGAGGGCCAGGCGAAGTTCAGATCCGTGCGCAGATGCTTGGACCCCATCACGCAATACGCGCCGCCGTAGGCCTTGCGCGTAATCACCGTGATCTTGGGGACCGTGGCCTCGGCATAGGCGTAGAGCAGCTTCGCTCCATGCTTGATGATGCCTCCCCACTCCTGCTCCGTGCCGGGCAAAAAGCCGGGCACATCCTCAAACGTAATAATCGGAATGTTGAACGCATCGCAGAAGCGGACAAAACGGGCGGCTTTCGTCGAGGAGTTGATATCCAAACAACCGGCCAGAACCGCGGGCTGGTTGGCGACAATGCCGACGCTGCGGCCGTCGAGGCGGGCGAGCCCGATCACGACGTTCTGGGCGAAATGCTCGTGCACTTCCAGAAACTCGCCGTCATCGACCGTCAGGCGGATCGCCTCCTTGATGTCATACGGCTGGTTCGAGGCGGCGGGGACTAACGTGTCGAGTTCGGGCGCGGCGCGGTCGATGGGATCGGTCGACGGGAGCTGGGGCGGGTCTTCGGCGTTGTTCTGGGGCAGATAGCGGAGTAGTTCGCGGATGTGGGCGAGGCACTCCTGGTCGGAGGGGGCGAGGAAGTGGGCGACGCCGGAGCGGGAGTTGTGCGTCTGGGCGCCGCCGAGCTCCTCCTTCGAGACGTCTTCGTGCGTCACCGTCTTGATGACATCGGGGCCGGTGACGAACATGTGGGCCGTGTGGTCCACCATAAAAATGAAGTCCGTGAGGGCGGGCGAGTAGACGGCGCCACCGGCGCAGGGGCCCAGGATGGCCG
Organism: Bryobacteraceae bacterium CoA2 C42; assembly: GCA_019931245.1. Lineage (GTDB taxonomy): Bacteria > Acidobacteriota > Terriglobia > Bryobacterales > Bryobacteraceae. The sequence goes on along the minus strand of JAINDL010000206.1, from coordinate 6,431 downwards.
AGATCTGCGGAATGACGCCGGAGGCGATGGTGTTGCGGAGGAAGATATCGGCGTAGCCGCCGAGCGAGAGGACGCCTTCCTGAATGCGGGCGCCGCCGGAGTCGTTTAGGCCGATGACGGGGGCGCCGTTTTGCAGGGCGAGATCCATGATCTTGCAGATCTTCTGGGCGTTGGTGGCCGAAAGGGAGCCGCCGAAGACGGTGAAGTCCTGGGCGAAGACGTAGGCGAGGCGGCCGTGGATGAGGCCGTAGCCGGTGACGAAGCCGTCGCCGTCGATGACCTGGGCGTCCATGCCGAAGTCGCGGCAGCGGTGGCGGACGAGTTGATCGAGCTCTTCGAAGGTATCGGGATCGAGGAGGAGGTGGACGCGTTCGCGGGCGGAGAGTTTGCCTTCGGCGTGCTGGCGGGCCTGGCGCTGGGGCCCGCCGCCGGCGAGGGCAGCGGCTTGGCGGCGGCGGAGTTCGGCGACTCGGGCGTTGGCTTCACGATCTGGTGACATGAAACGATCAGGGTAACACTGCGAGGCGGATGGCCATGTCGAGCGCGGCTTCAAAGCTGCGGGTGGAGGCCTGGCCTTTCCAGGCGATGTCGAAAGCCGTGCCGTGGTCGACGGAAGTACGGATGATGGGCAGGCCGAGGGCGATGTTGACGCCTCCTTCAAAGTCGAGGAGTTTCGAGGGAATGTGGCCCTGGTCGTGGTACATGCAGACGATGGCGTCGAACTTCTGGCGGCGGACGGCGAGATAGAAGAGCGTATCGGGGGGGAAGGGGCCGTCGACGTTCCAGCCCTGGGCGCGGGCCCAGTCGACAGCGGGGCGGATTTCGTCGATCTCTTCGCGGCCGAAGAGGCCGTTTTCGCCGGCGTGGGGGTTGAGGCCGGCGACGGCGACGCGGGCGTGGGGCTTGAGGCGGCGGACGGCGTGCCAGGTGAGTTCGATGATGGTTTGGATGCGGGGTTGGCGGCAGCGGTCGATGGCTTCGCGGAGCGAGCAGTGGGTGGAGACGTGGGTGACGATTAAGTCCGGCGAGGCGAGCATGATCGTGACGTCGTCGCTGCCGCAGAGTTCGCCGATGAGTTCGGTATGGCCGGTGAAGCGGGGGTCGGAGAGTTGGGTGGCCTCCTTGTTCATGGGGAGGGTGACGAAGGCGGCGATGTCGCCGGCGAGGGCGGCGCGGGTGGCGCGGATGACGTATTCGCGGGCGGCGTGGCCGGAGCGGGCGTTGATCTGGCCGGGGGTGAGGTCGGCGTCGGCGAGGAGTTGGGCGGCGAGGATGTTGACGGGGCCGGGGGCGTAATCGGCGGGGCGGGCGATGGGCCGGAGGGTGAGGCCGAGGTTCAACTGTTGGTTGAGCCGGGCGAGGGGGGCGAGGTCGCCATAGACGACGTAAGGGACGGGGATGCGACCGGCGTGGGCGGCGAGGAGGAGGATTTCGGGGCCGACGCCGGAGGAGTCGCCCATGGTGATGCCGAACAGGGGGGAGTTCATGCGAAGAGTTCCTTTACCTGTTGTACCAGCGTGGGGGGGCCGAAGCCGCCGGCTTTGGTGACAAAGACGAGGGGCGAGTGGGGGGAGCGGCAGGCGGCGACGCCGGGGAGGAGTTCGGGGAGGGGTTCGAGCGTGGTGACGCCGAGGGCTTGCCAGAGGGCGCGGGCGGTGTCGCCGCCCATGATGAGGACGGCGTCGGGATGGTGTTGCTGGATGTAGTCGCGGGCTTGGGCGGCGAGTTCGTAGGCGGCGGATTCGGGGTTAGCCGGTTCGCGGGGCGTGGCGAGGACGGGTGCGGCGGAGAGTTCGGCCTGGCGGCGGGAGTGGGGGTGGAGGCTGCCGCAGAGGACGAGCCATTGTTTGAGTTTGGGGCGGGGAGCGGGAGGGGCGGCGGGGAAGGCGTGGAGGCGGGCCCAGTGGGGGAGGAAGCCGGCGGGTCCGGCGAGGGTGGGGAGCGTGGAGAGTTGGGCGAGAGCGGCGGCCCAGGCGGCGAGGTCGTCGTTGGTGGCGGCGGCGGCGATGGCGAGGGGGGGGAGGGGTTCGGTCAGTTGTTGGGGGTGGGTGAGGAGTTGGGCTTCCGGGAGGAGATGGAGGAGGTTTGAGAAGCGGACGGGTTGGCGGGGGTCGGCGGCGAATTCGGTGAGGTGGACGGGGATGCCGTGGACGTGGAGGATGCCTTGGTGGAGGGTGCGGCCGACGGCGGGGTAGGCGGGGAGGTAGAGGACGGGGGCGGGCAGGGCGCGGAGTTCGGCGGGGATGTTGCCGCGGAGGGTGGAGTCGGTTTTCTTGTAGAGGGGCGCGGGGGCGGCGGTCCAGGATTGGATGAGGGCGTGAGCTTGCGCGGGGACGGCGTGGCGGGTGTGGGTATCGACGATAAGGACGCCACGGGGGAGATCGACGGGATGGGGCGAGAGGGTGACGGTGGCGGCAAGGCCGAGGGTGGCGAGGAGGGAGGCGCACTCGAGGGCGCCGGTGGAGTCGTCGGCGAGGACGAGGCCGGAGAGGGGCATGGGGATGATTGTTTCATGAGCGTTAGAATTCGCGGGAGAGGCGGAGGCCGAGTTGGACGCTGAGGAGGCTGGCGCGGAGAAGAACCGGCGGCACCGGGGCTCTGGTAGTTGGTTTCCCGGCCGGGGGTGGTTTTGCGGCACTGGCTGCGGAGGAGGGTGTCGTTGCGGCAGAGAGGACCACGTTCGGCGCGCCATCCGGTCATCGAAAAGGTACTCCACTTGGAATGGAAGCGGACGCCGGCGAGATAGAAGGCGTCGGTATGCCAATGTTGCCGGTTCCGGGTGACCTCGCCGGCGCCCTGCCAGCCGTGTATGAACTTCTTCTTCCAGGGGCCGGGGAGGGTGCCTTGGAGAGCGGCTTTGTAGGTATCGATATGGCGGTTTTCGAGGGGGAGTTCGAGTTCCAGTCCGTAGCCTTTGGCGAAGGCGTACTCGATTTCGGGGGCCCCCTGCAGCGGGCGGTGGGGTCGAGAGCGGACCGGGGAGTTGGCCTCGAGTTCGCCGCGCTCGACGCCGAGAGGGCGGATCAGATCGAAGACGATGGGTTCCGGAATGCGGGGTTTGACGCTGGACGACGTGCCTTCGTCGGGATCCTGGGCCAATAGGGTGGCAGCGGCCACCAGAGACAACACGAGTGCTTTCATGGAATTACTCTCCTGGTTGGAATTTGACTTTTGAGGGGCGGGACCTTTTTTTGAAGGGTGGGACTAGGTTGAAGGGTGGGACTGGGAGAGGAAGGGCGGGCCGCGGGCGGCGGCGGATTTGAGAGAACGGGAGAGGGTAGGAACGGGGATGGGAAGCGCCAGCGGGAGCGGGGTTCGGCATGGAGGCGACGTGGGGAGGCGACGTGGGGAGGCGTCGCGGGTGAAGCGGCCGCGGCCGTCGTTGAGCCAGACGGCTAGAGGGCGATCCGTGAGGGGTTCGCAGAGGACGAGGTCGAGGTCGTGATCGAGGTCGATGGGGAGGAGGAGGGCGGGGCGGGAGACGGCGAGGCGGGCGACATCGGGACGATGGTCGCCGTTGCAGTCGGCGAGGGTCCAGACGGAGGGGTAAGCCCAGACGGGTGGAGCAAGAAGAAGGAGTGCTTTCACCTTTCTGGACTTTAGCCCGGGTTTGCTAGGCTGAGGGGACAATGTGGGATTTCGCTTTGCTTCTGGCGTCCTTGGCGCTGCTGCTCACGGCGGCGAAGTATTTTGTGGAGGGGATCTCGGCGATTGCGGAGGCGCTGGGGGTGCCGCCGCTGGTGATTGGGATGACGGTGGTGGCGTTTGGGACGAGCACGCCGGAGTTGGTGGTGAACACGATGTCGGCGGCGCAGGGGTCAACGGATCTGGCGTTTGGAAACATTGTGGGCGCTTGTCTCGTGAACGTGGGGGTGGTGCTGGCGGTGACCGCGCTGCTGGCTCCGCTGCGGGTGGAGTCGGCGTTGATTACGCGGGAGTTGCCGATGTTGTCGTTGACGGTGGCAGCGATGGTGGTTTTGGGGAGCGACCGGTTCCTGGACGGGGCGGCGGGGAGCGTTTGGACGCGGGCGGACGGCATCGTCTTGCTGCTATTGTTTGGGGTGTTCCTGTACTACACGACGTGGGGGGCGCTGGCGGCGCCGCGGTCGGATCCGTTTCTGACCGATATTCGGGACGAGGCGGCGGAGGTGAAGAAGAGGCCGTTGTGGGTGGAGATCGGGTTTACGCTGGGGGGCTTGGCGGGGGTATCGTTCGGGGCAGACTGGACGGTGGATTTCGCGGTGCGGATTGCGCGAGGAATGGGGGTATCGGAGGCGGTGATCGGGCTGACGATTATCTCGTTGGGAACGACGCTGCCGGAGTTGGCGACGTGTGCGCTGGCGGCGCGGCGGGGGGATTCGGACCTGGCGCTGGGCAATGTGGTGGGATCTAACATTTTCAACCTTTTATGTATTGGCGGGTTGGTAAGCGTGATCCGGCCGGTTCCGATTCCGGCGGGAGGCGAGGTGGATCTGCTGGTGATGGCGTTTCTTTCGATCTCGGTTTTGCCGTTGGCGCTGCGGGGGCGGCGGGTGATCAGCCGGACGGAGGGGTTGTTTTTGCTGCTGGTTTACGCAGGGTTTTTGGTGTGGCGTCTTGGGGAGGTTGGGCGAGCGCGGTAGTTAGTAGCCGGAGTTCCCTTCGCCGGCCATGCGGGAGGCGGCGGGGGGCGCCCAGCGGGTCCAGAGGCGGGCGAGGCCGGCGGCGGGTTGGGGGATGCCTTCGATGAGCCAGAGGTCGGAGTTGGGGCGGAAGACTTCGAGGAGGAAGCGGGAGCCGTCGGGGGAGGGGCTGAAGGCGCGGGGGGTGGTTTTGGGGTCGATTTGCATGGGGATGGCGCGGAGTTCGCGGCCGGAGTCGGGGTCGAGGGAGGTGAGCAGGTGACGGTCTTCGTCGGCGCGGGTGAGCGAGTAGAGCAGGTTGCCGGGGCGGCCGAACTGGAGGGCGAGGGGGGGCTTGGGGGAGAGGAGTTTGCCGTTGGCGCCGTCGGGGGAGAGAACGTGGAGGCCGTCGGGGCCGGGGTAGGCGAGCCATTTGCCATCGGCGGACCAGGAGAGGAGCGGGCGGGCAACGGTGGCCTTGATGTCGATGGGTGGGGCGCCGCCGGCGGTGGAGATTTTGCGGAGGCGGGGGCGGCCGTTGAAGCCTTCGACGAAGGCGAGCCAGTTGCCATCGGGGGACCAGGCGAGGGCGAGGACGGCGTGGGCGTAGTCCTTGGGCAGGAGGCCGACGGGGCGGCCGCCGGAGGCGGGGACGATCCAGATTTGCCGGGGTTCGGCGTAAGCGACGCGGCGGCCGTCGGCGGAGAACTGGGGCTGGGGGTTGCCGCGGAGGCCGGAGTGGAGGATGACGGACTGGTCCATGCCGGCTTCGGTGAGGCGGATTTGGGAGCCTTCGCCGAGGGCGACGACGTAGGCGAAGCGGTCCCCGGCGGGGGACCAGGCGGGGGCGGACTCCGGGAGGGAGGAGGCGAGGCGTTCGCCGAGGAGTTTGCCGTCGGCGGCGATTTCGACGATGTCGCGGACGGGGATGCCGACGGCGGCGATGGCGCGGGAGCCGTCGGGGGCGAGGTGGGCGGAGCCGACGCCCTGGGTGCCCTGGTCGAGGGCGAGGAGTTCGGTTGAGGCGGTATCGAGGGCGAGAAGGCGGGAGACGGCGCCGCGCCAACTGCCGGTGACGAGCAGATGGCGGCTATCGGGGAACCAGCTGACGGAGCCGAGTTGGTCGAGGTTTTCGAGATGGCGGGGCTGGCCGGCGGGATAGGGGAGGATCCAGAGTTCGGAGCGGGCGCGGAGGGCGACGTTTTGTTGGTTGGGGGCGAAGGCGAGGAGTTGGAGTTGGCTGGTGCCGAGGCTGGAGAGGTTATAGGGGAGGGGTTGGGGGGGGGCGCCGGGCGGGGCGCTGACGGCGAGGCGGTAGCCCTGGTCGGTGCGGTTGGCGAGGAGGAGTTGGGAGCCGTCGGGGGAGAGGATGGCGGTTTCGACGTTATCAAGGATGCGTTGGGGGGTGCCGCCGGCGGCGCCGATGGCGTAGACGGCGCGGCCGGCGGGAAAGAAGAGGCGGGAGCTGTCGGGGGCCCAGAAGAGGGGAGCGATTTGGGGACCGGCGAAGCGGCCGGCGTCGAGCCAGAGTTCGACGGGTTCGGGGCTGTCGAAGGATTTCAGATAGAGGGCGCGGCCGGCGGGGCGGAGGCGCCAGTAGGCGATGGAGCGGCCGTCGGGGGCCCAGGCGGGGGCGACTTCGGCGTCGGCGTCGGCGAGGAAGGAGAGGAAGCGGAGGTGTTCGGTGGGGGAGGGGGCGTTGCGGGCGAGTTGCCAGAGGGAGGCGGAGGCGAGGGCGGCGAGGGTGGCGGCGGCGGTGAGGGCGGGCCAGAGGCGAAAGGCGGAACGGGCGGGGAGGGGGGTGTGGGGGCCGCTGGGTGAGGAGGGGGC
>JAINDL010000135.1 GCA_019931245.1 Bryobacteraceae bacterium CoA2 C42 | reverse complement strand
CGACCGCGTCGAGATCTACTGCTCCAACCTCGACATGAGCACCAACTGCTACGACCGCTACTACATCGCCCGCGGCAATCAAATCGTCGACGTCTGGCCCATCATGGGCCGCTCCGGCGCCGCCCAGCGCTAACCCCCTTGCCCGCAGACTCCGGGACGGTCCTCCCCCGTCCCGGAGCAAACCACCCTCCCCGTGCCTAACCTCTCCCGCCGTCAACTCCTCGAACGCACCACCCTCGGCTTCGGCTCCCTCGTCCTCGCCGACCTGCTCGCCGCCAAGCCCATCAACGATCTCTCCGCCCGGCCCCCCCATTTCCCCGCCAAAGCCAAGGCCATCATCCAACTCGTCCAGAACGGCGGCCCCAGCCAGATGGACCTGTTCGACCCCAAGCCGCTTCTCAAGAAACTCGCCGGCCAGCCCCTGCCCGGCGGCGTCGAGATCCATCAGCCCAACAACGTCAATACGCTTCTGCCCTCGCCCTTCTCCTTCCAGAAGTACGGCGCGGCGGGGATGGACATCTCCGAGATGCTCCCCCACACGGCGAAGATCGTCGACGACCTCACCTTCATCCGCAGCATGCACACCGAGCACAACAACCACCTCGAAGCGCTCAACATGCTGCTCACCTGCAAGATCTTCCCCGGCCGGCCCGTCATGGGCGCCTGGGTCAGCTACGCCCTCGGCACCGAAAACCAAAACCTCCCCGCCTACGTCGTCCTCCGCGACCCCACCGGCTATACCATCGGCGGTAAATCGCTCTGGGCCAACGGCTACCTGCCCGCCACCTTCGCCGGCGTCGAGTTCAGCATGAAGGGCGCCCCGGTCCACCACCTCAATCCCCCCGCCGGCCAGGCCCCCGGCGCTCAGCGCGCCACCCTCGACCTGCTCGCCAAACTCAACGAATCCCACGCCCGCCAGCACCCCGGCGAACAGGAACTCGAAGCCCGCATCCGCAATTTCGAACTTGCCGCCCGCATGCAGCTCGCCGCCGGCGACGTCCTCGATACCTCCAGGGAAACCGACGCCACCAAAAAGCTCTACGGCCTCGACGACCCCAAGTCCGGCGCCTACGGCCTCCGCTGCCTCATGGCCCGGCGCCTCGTCGAACGCGGCGTCCGCTTCGTCCAGGTCACCACCAGCCCCGGCCAGCCCTGGGACCACCACAACAGCGTCTCGAAGGACATGCACAAGATCGCCGGCGAGGTCGACCAGGGCTCGGCCGCCCTCATCACCGACCTCAAAAGCCGCGGCCTCCTCGACTCCACCATCGTCATGTGGGCCGGCGAGTTCGGCCGCCTCCCCACCACCCAGAACGGCGATGGCCGCGACCACAACCGCAACGCCTTCACCCTCTGGTTCGCCGGCGGCGGCTTCAAAAAAGGCCTCATCTACGGGGAAACCGACGAGTTCGGCTACAAAGCCGTCGTCAACCGCGTCTCCGTCCCCGCCATGATCGCCACTGTCCTGCGCCAACTCGGCCTCGACCACGCCAAAGTGCAGTATCCCAACGGAGGACGCCTCGAAACCCCCTCCGACGTCTCCGTCACCGGCGCCCAACCCGTCCTCGATCTCCTCGCATGAAACTCCTCTCCCTCCTCCTGCTCGCCCCCGCCCTCGCCCTCGCCGCCGCCCCCAACTACGAAGAGCACGTCCTCCCCATCTTCACCAAGTACTGCTTCACCTGCCACGGCCAAAGCTCCCCCAAACTCGGTCTCGACCTCCGCACCGCCGCCGGCGCCCTCCGCGGCAGCCACAACGGGCCGGTGATCACCAAGGGCAAACCCGCCGATAGCCTCCTCTGGGCCAAGGTCTCCTCGCGGCAGATGCCCCCGCCCGTCTACGGGCAAAAGGTCCCCGACGCGGAGCTTGACACTGTCAAGCAGTGGATCGAAGCCGGCGCCCCCTCCCTCGCCGCCCCCAAATCCGCTGCCCCCCTCCCCCCCGTCCTCCTCTCCCGCTGCGCCAGTTGCCACGGCGAACGCTCCGCCGCCGCCGGCCTCCGCCTCCACACCGTTGCCGACCTCCTCAAAGGCAGCGCCAACGGCCCCGTCATCGTCGAAGGCCACTCCACCCGCAGCCTGCTCGTCCGCCGCATCACCAGCCACAACATGCCGCCCAAAGGCGCCGGCGCCCCCCTCACCGACGCCGAAATCAATAGCGTCCGCGAATGGATCGACCGCGGCGACTTCGGCGAACTCGTCACCGCCAATCAGGCCGAACGCCCCTTCACCCGCGAGGAGGATCCCCCCCTCACCCCCGCCCAGCGCAGCTTCTGGGCCTTCCAAAAACCCACCCCCGCCCCCCTGCCCAAGGTCAAGGCCAAAGCCCGCGTCCGCACCCCCATCGATCAACTCCTCCTCGCCCCCCTCGAAGCCAAAGGCCTCACCTTCAGCCCCGATGCCCCCGCCGAGAAGCTCGTCCGCCGCGCCTACCTCGACCTCACCGGGCTCCCCCCCACCCCCGACGATCTGGCTTCGTTTCGCAAAACAGGGGGTAACTACGAACAGCTGATCGACCAGCTCCTCGCCTCCCCCCGCTACGGCGAACGCTGGGCCCGCCAATGGCTCGACGCCGCCGGCTACGTCGACACCACCGGCAAGGACTTCGACCCCAAAAAGACCGAGTACGCCGAAGGCATGTGGCGCTACCGCGACTACGTCATCAAGGCCGTCAATGAGGACAAACCCTGGAACCGCTTCTTAGTCGAACAATTCGCCGGCGACGAGCTCATCGACTGGCGCAGCGCCAAAACCCGCACCCCGGAGAGCAACGAACTCCTCACCGCCACCGGCTACCTCCGCACCATCCTCGACATCACCGAAGAGGATATCTCCAACCTCCCGGTCGAACGCTACGAAGCTCTCTTCAAGCTGATCGAAAAGGTGGGCAGCAGCGCGCTCGGCCTCACCATGAACTGCGCCCGCTGCCACACCCACAAGTTCGATCCCATCTCGCAAAAAGACTACTACCGCTTCCTCGCCCTCTTTACCAACGCCTACAACCCCACCGCCTGGATTCAGCCCCAGAACCATCACCTCTATCTCTTGCCCACCGACGAGCACCTCGCCATCGAAGCCCGTCTGCTCAACCAGCAGCTCGCGACCATCCCCGAACCCATCCGCGCCGACCTCAAAGCCGCCCTCACCACCCCCGCCGACAAACGCACCGACATCCAGAAGTACCTCTTCAATAAGTTCAACGCCCCGTTCCGCGACCAGTACGTCAAGGACCCCGACTGGCCCAGGCTCGGCCGCATCCAAGCGCTCTGGGATACCGGCAAACCGCCGAAGATCCGTCTGCTCCAGCGTGGCAGCGCCGATGCCCCCGGCCCGCACGTCACCCCCGGCTACCCCGCCGTGCTCGCCCAGCCCGGCGCCACCGACGCGCTTGGCTCGCCCCACAAACAGGGCGAAACCTCCGGCGTCCGGCTCGCCTTCGCCGAATGGCTCACCAGCCCCGACCATCCCCTCACCGCCCGCGTCATCGTCAACCGCATCTGGCAGGGCCACTTCGGCGTCGGCATCGTCGCCACGCCGGATAACTTCGGCTCGACCGGCGTGCCCCCCACCAACCAGCCTTTGCTCGACTATCTCGCCCTCGACTTCATGGCCCACGGCTGGAGCGCCAAACGCCTGCACAAGCAGATCCTGCTCTCCACCGCCTACCGCCAGCAGAGCCTGCAGCAGGACCAGGGCAACGCCATCGACCCCGAAAACAAGCTGCTCTGGCGCATGAACCTCCGCCGCCTCGACGCCGAAACCCTCCGCGACGCCATCATTTCCGCCGCCGGGAAGTTAAACCCGCAGGCCGGCGGCCCGCCCGTCCCGCTCGAAATGCGTCCGGACGGCCTGCAGGTCGTCTCGGCCAAAGAACCCGAAGCCGCCCACTGGCGCCGCAGCATCTACCTCACCCATCGCCGCAACTACCCCATGTCCTTTCTCGGCGTCTTCGACTATCCCATCATCGACGCCAACTGCACCCGCCGCGTCCCCTCCGCTACCCCGCTGCAATCCCTAACCATGCTCAACGACGACTTCATCGCGAAAGCCGCCGAAGGCCTGGCCAAACGCAGCGAATCGAACGTCGACGCCGCCTACCTCCTCACCCTCTCTCGCCCGCCCTCGCCCGCCGAAAAGCAACTCGCCGCCGAGTTCCTCGCCCGCCTGCCGTTTTCGGCCTTCGCGCAGGTGCTGCTCAGTTCAAACGAGTTCCTCTACGTCGATTGACGTAGAATACGCCTCATGACCCGCCGGAACCTGCTCGCCCTCGCGGCGCCCCTGCCCCTGCTGTCTCAGGCCCGCGAAAAAGCCAAGCCCCTCAATCTGAAGATCACGGATCTCAAGACCTTCATCGTCCACCGGGGCGGCGCCAATGGCTCCAACTACGTGTTCGTGAAGCTCTACACCAACCAGGGCCTCACCGGCCTCGGCGAAGGGTCCGTCACCAGTAAGGAAGCCACCGTCGCCGCCGCCATCGAAGAGCACCGGCGCTATCTTGTCGGCAAAGATCCAACCGATATCGAGATGCACTGGCAGGCCATGTACCGCTGGCCCCGCTGGCGCGGCGGACCCATTCTGAACTCGGCCATCTCCGCCGTCGAAATCGCCCTTTGGGATATCCTCGGCCAGTCGCTCGGCCAGCCCATCTGGCGGCTGCTCGGCGGCCGCGCCCGTGACCGTGTCCAGATGTACGTCCACGCTGGCGGCAACTCGCCCCAGCAGTACGCCGAATCCTGGCTCAAGGCCAAGCAGGAGGGTTGGACCGGCTGCAAGGCTGCCTTCATCACGACACAGGGCGACACCATCGACCCCGTCCGCTCGGTCTCGGAAGGCATCGCCAACCTCAAGGCCGTGCGCCAGGCCGTCGGCGAAGATTTCCGTATCTGCATCGACCTGCACGGCAAGACCACCCCGACCATGGCCGTCGACTTCTGCCGCCGCGCCGAAGAGTACCGGCCCTTCTTCGTCGAAGAGGCCACGCAAATCGAAGACCTCGACGAACTGGCCCACCTGCGCGCCTCGACGCGCATCCCGCTCGCCACCGGCGAACGGCTCTTCACCAAGTACGGCTTCGCCCCCCTCTGCCAGCGGCATCTCGTCGATTACGTCCAGCCCGACGTCGTCCACTGCGGCGGCATTCTCGAGATGAAGAAGATCGCTACCATCGCCGAAGCGTATCGTATCGAACTCGCCCCGCATAACCCGCAGAGCGATGTATCGACGCTCGCCTCCCTTCACGTCGATTTCTCCACCCCCAACTTCGCCATTCAGGAGATCACGCACCGCGGCAACGAGCAGTACTGGAAGGATCTGTTCTACGGCGGCGGCATCACCTATGAGAAAGGCTTCGCCCTGCCGCCGGATCGCCCGGGGCTCGGCGTCGACCTCGATGAAAAGGTCGCGGCCAAGCGCCCCTACCAGCCTCACACCCGCCAGCAACTCCGCTTCCCGGACGGCTCCATCGCCGACCACTAACCGTCCAGGGAATGGAAGAAGGCGAGGCTGGGGAGAAAGAAAAACTCGCCGCCCCGGAAGGTGACGTGCCGACCGACATCGTGCGAGATCCCATTCCAATTTTGAACACCGCCGGGACGGCCGAGGAGGCTGTCGGTGCCGGTGCCCGGCACCGGAAAGTCCGAATCGTTGACCCAATCCCGCATCGCCAGGCCGAACTGCGTGGCAATGTTCTGCTGCATGGACAGGAACAGTAGCCCCTGGGTCTTGTCCGTTCGATAGGGAACGCCGCGCCGGTAAAGCGGGACCACGATGCGGCCGCCCCGGGCGCTGACTTGCGGATTTACCTTCCGGATATGCGCTTGCAACGGACACACTCGGCCGCTCGGATCCTGTGAGAAATCAGTGACGAGGGCGGTCCCGTCCTTGCGGCGACCGACGATTCGCGCGGCAGCTTCGTCGGCAGTCAGGCCCAGCACATGCCCCAGCGCTTGTGCTGCCCGGTCAAAGCCGGTTACGTCCTGCTCAAGCTTGCGGTAGACCACAAAGGTTCCGAAACAGTTACTCTGCCCCGCCAGACGGTCGCGAAACAAAAGCGTCTCCGCGTTATGCGGGGGGGGCGCCGCCGCAGTTGTGAGAACGCTCGGCATGCTGATTGCATCGCGAAATCCGAACGGCTCGTACTCGAGGCCATTCTGCTCAAGCACCTGCCCGCGCTCCTCGTGAACCACCTCGCAGCAGCCGGACAACCGCTGCTTGGCCATCGCGGCGGCCTCCAACAGGCCACACTCGTCGGCGCAAGCCAACAACAGATAGCCGTCCACCGCCGCTTTTTGATAGAACGCCTCGAGTTGGTTCGCTGCGTCTCCCCACTCGTCGCCTTTGGCCTTCATCCCCTCAAGAAACCAGTTCTGCGTATAGCCGCGATGGGCGAAGACCTTTTGTAACGCCTCCTGATCGAATCCTAGCTTCCGGTATCCGGCGGCGCTCAGACCAAGATTGCCGAACACCGAGTTGGGAGCCGACTCGATCCGGTCGCGCTGGTTCTGCTGGCCCGTCGCGGATGTAACGAACACCGCGGCCAAATCGCGCAGCGCTGCCCGCAGGCCGTCGCCTTGAGCAAGGACAAACAGGAACATGACGGTATGTTTCCGCCCGTGCGGCTTGACGATGTTCCCCTGCAGATGGACCGCGGCAGCGGACCAATGCTGAGAGCCAAGGTCTATGGGATGAGTCAGGTCTAATTGGGGCATCGGCAGGAAACTCTAAGTGAGTAAGCGAAAGAAGGCGGCGAAAAGGGCAATCCGGAAAAAATATATTTTTGAAGTCCCTTTCGTGCTGCGCTGCTCGCTTTCTATCATGCGGGGTTTTGCGTTGACGCTTGAGTCGGCTTTCCGCTATGATTCAGAAACTCTACCAGCTTTGGAGAAAGATGAGAATGTCAGAGCGGGCCGCGCCGATTCCGGAAGATTCTGCCGCCGCCCGTGACGAGATCGCCTCGTCTCGATCCTACGAATTGAACGACCAGGCTGTAGCCTCTCTCTATCCCGAACTGAAGCAGATTGCCCGGCAGCGGATGAGCAGCGAGCGCGGTGACCATACCCTGCAGCCTACCGCTTTGATCAACGAACTGTTTCTCCGGCTGTTGAAGCAGCCGGGGTTTGTGTGGACGGACCGTTCGCACTTCTTGATCTATGCTTCGTGCGCGATGCGCCACTTGCTGATTGACTATGCCAAACAGCGGTTGGCGGAAAAGCGCGGGGGACAGCAGATGCGGGTTGATCTTGGCGATGTCATCGACTCGATCGGCCTCTCCAATATGGACAATATCTTTGATATCGACACCGCGCTCACGGAGTTAGCCGTCGCTCACCCGCGCCGAGCCCGCGTTGTCGAACTGCGTTTTTTTGCCGGGCTGACTTTTGATGAGATTGGAGAGATTCTCGGCGTGGCGGACCGGACGGCTAAACGGGATTGGGTGCTTGCCGAAGACTGGCTGCGCCACCGGCTGGGAGGAGGGGAGCTTGGATCCGGACGAATGGGCTAAGATTGAAAATCTGTTCGATCTCGCCATTGAGCTACCGGCCGGCGAGCGGGCCGCCTGGCTGGTGAAGGTGTGCGATGGGTATCCGGAGCGCCGGGAGGCGCTCGAACGGCTGCTCCGTCGCTACGAGGAGCCCAGTCAGGATGTGCGCGAGGAGGGTCCACTCTTCGTGCCCGGGCAGTTGGTCGCTGATCGCTTTCGCGTGTTGGCGTTGATAGCGCGGGGCGGGATGGGAGAAGTCTACAAGGTCCGCGATCAGAAACTGCATAACCTGCAGCTGGCGCTGAAGACGATCCGTCCCGGCATCGGATCCGAACAAGCCGCCCTGCAGCGCTTTCTGCGGGAGGTCTGGGTGCCGCGGGAGATCGCCGCCGACGGAATCTGCCGGATGTATGAACTGGTAGAGCACCGGCAGGTGGACCCGCAGGGCCGGGAGGTGGTCATCCCCTGCCTGACCATGCAGTTTCTCGACGGAGAGCCGCTGTCGGCGCTGCTGGCCCGCCGCCGTCCGCTGCCGCTGCCCGAAGCCCTGGTGATCGCCGCCGGGGTGGGCCGGTCCCTGCAGGTTCTGCACGACCATGGGGTAATTCACCGCGATCTGAAGCCTTCCAACATCATGCTGATTCGAACGGAGGAGGGTTCGACGCGGCCCGTCATCATCGATTTCGGCCTCGCCAAGAATCTTATCGCCGATGGGGTCTGGCAGACCCAAGGCGCCGCGCTGCCGGGCGCCCCCTACTTTATCGCGCCGGAGGTGTTTCACGGGGAGCGGGGCAGCATCGCCTCCGATATCTACTCGTTCGGCCTGCTGCTCGACACGCTGGTAACGCACTCCGATGCTTTTGTTTTTTCCTCGCCCGAGGAACTGCTCTACCGCAAACTCCACGACGAAGCGATCCGCCCTTCGGCCCGCGCCAACGCACTTCCGGCGGTATGGGAGCAGGTAATTCTCGCCTGTCTGCGCCGCGACCCGGCTCAGCGCCCGGTGCGTCCGGCTGAACTCGTCGAGCTGCTCTCCGGCGGATCGGCCAACGCTGCCGTCACCCCCCGGCGCTGGCGGCCATCGCGACGGTTTTGGATTACCTCCGCCGGCGCGGCGTGCCTGGCCAGCGTCGCGGCGGTGGCCCCGAAGCTGGCGCCCGCTCCGGTGACCGGTTCCCTCCTGGTATATCCGTTCCGGAATCTGACGTCACGGACCGACTACGAGGCGCTCTGTCTCGGCCAGGAGACGGAACTCATCCGCCGCCTTCGCGCCTTGCCCGGGGTGCGGGTATTTCCGTTGCCGCGCAAATGGCAGCCCGGCCCGGACGATCTCGACAAGGCCCGGCTGTCGCTGGAAGTCACGCTGCAAACCCGGGGCGGCGTCCCCGGTTTTCTCCTGCGCCTGCTCGACAACCGCACGGGAGCTGTCGCCGCCGAATCGTCCCAGGCCATCGTCCGCGACAATCCCACGGCCCTCCAGCAGGAGATCTTTGCATGGACCATCGCTGGCCTGGTCCGGTTGGAGGCCGGCAACCCGCTGCGCGATGCGGTCCGCTCCGTGCTGCCGCGGGCATACGGTGCTCTCCCCGCCCTGGCCAGCTCGGTCGACGCCGCCGTCGCCGAGTATCAACGGGGGCAGCAGAGCTCCCTCTCGCGGACTCCCGCCGCGGCCCTCGAAGCCATCGCGTGCTTCCAACGTGCCATTGCCCATGACCAGAACTTTGCCCTCGCCTACGCCGCCCTGGCCGATATCCGCCAGGTCCTGCTGCTGTTCAACCGGGGGGGCACGGCGCAGCTTCTTGCCGAAGCCCTGCGGGACGCCCGTAAGGCCGTAGCCCTGAACGCCAGCCTGCCGGAGTGCCACGTCTCTCTGGCCTCGGCTCAGCAGCACGGTTGGGACTGGGATCAGGCGGACCGCTCCTATCGCGCGGCCATCGCCGCCAATCCGCGCTTCCCGCGGGCATACTCCTGGTACGGTGGCTTGATTCTGCAGTTTGGCCGCATCCGGGAAGCTCTTGCGCACGCCCGCCGCGGACTGGAACTCGACCCCTTCGACCACACCCAGCAGGCCGGTTTCGGCCTCTATCTCTGGCTCGCGGGAGATCCCGCCGCCGCCGTCCTGCACCTCGAAACGCTGCTGCGCCGGACCGACATCATCAACGTCCACATCAACCTCGGTCAAGCCTGCGCCGCCCTGGCGGGCCAAGCCCCGGAGCAGGATGCGCTGCGCTACGCCGGTCGCGCTATGGAGACCGCCGCCGAGGTCAAAAGACGCGAACTCGAAGCCGCCGGCGGCAGCGATCCGGGCTATTTGAAATGGTCCGATCTCCTTTTCAACCAGGCATGGGCCAGCCGCGGTGATCTGGGCATGGCCAGCTCCCACGCCCGGCGTCTGCTTCGCGGCGTTGAGGCCGGAGCCGTTTCGGCGGCGGCCGCTGCCAAGGCGTTCGCCGTTATTCACGATCGGCGCACCGCGCTCGACCTGCTCGAACAGGGTCTCGCCGCCAAGGATCGCGAGATGCTCTATCTACGCGTACACCCTCTCTACCGGAATCTCCACCCGGAAAAACGCTTTCGCCAGATCGTTGAACAAATGCGGCTTGCCGAAGGCCTATGAATGCTCCCACCAAGGAAGAGTTATGCCCTATAACCTGATACTCACTCGAATGGACGCGGACGAAAACGAAATCTCCTCCGCCAGCCTCGAAGGCGCCCATCGTGCTTACCTCAACCCGTTCACCCAAGGCGTTGACATCGCACTGCGCCAACTGCGACCCGAGGCCGGATCGAATCTACCGTACCGGCTCGGCCTGGAACTCCGGGATACGGCGCCTGGCGCCCCGACGCCGGTCCCCGAACCGTATTTCGGCTACGATGGCTACGAGCTGATCGTGCGCTATGAAAACATCATCGGCCAGACGACCGAATGCGTCTCCTTCACCGGCGCGCATCGGATGATTTTGACCAGTAACCATCGCGGACTCGACCTCGAGTTAATCCCGCTTCCGGCCTCGGCTGACAAATCCCTTCGCCTCTACCTTTCGCTGCGCGAGCTGTGAGCATGCCTGGTGACGCCGCTTGGGAGGCCCTTGCCTCGCGCGACTGGCCCCGCGCTTTGCAGGCAGCCCTCGCGGCCATCGCCGGGGAGGGGCTGACGGCTTCGCCCTTGCGTGTCCTCGCCATCTCTCTCTGGGGCATGGGCAATCTGACCGCCGCTCTCGCCGCACTCGAATCCCTGCTGGACCAAAACCCCCAGGATCCCCTCTATTGGAGCGATCTGGCGACGCTGCGCTTCCGCGACCGCCAGTTCGAAGCCGCCCGCGCCGCCTTCTCCCGCGCGTTGGACCTCGATCCGGGTAGTCTCGCAGCCCTCCACGGACTGGCCGAAACCCTGCTCCGCTTGCAGCGTCCCTCCGCCGCCATTCCGCACCTCGAAGCGTGCCTCCGTCAGGATCCGGACAACGCCGCCTGTGCCGCCGCGCTCGGCCAAGCCCTGCTGGCTACCGATCAGGCCGCCGCTTCCGAGCAGTTAGTCGACAGCGCCCTGGTCCGCCATCCGCGCACCCTTTCTCTTCTGCTCCTCAAGGCCTCGCTGGCCTCCCGCGCCACAAGGCATCAGGAGGCGCTCGCCCATGTCGTCCGCGCAGCCGCGGAGGCTCCCGATTCCTTTGAGGTTCAAGCCAACCTGGCCCTCGCCTCCTGGAGCGCCGGAGACTCCGCCGCCGCCTTCGCGGCTCAGCGGGTTGCCCTGGCCCTCAACCCGAACCCCTGTGAGGAGGACCGCAATCTGCACGCAAGCCTCCTCTGGCTCATGCTCCACGACCCATCCGTCAGCGCCCAGTCCATCCGTCTGACCTACGAAAACTCCAGCCGCTTCTGGGCCGGGACCCAACCCGTCCGCTTCCGGTTTCCCAACCCGCCCGTCCCGGACCGTCCGCTCCGCGTCGGCTACCTCTCCGGCGAGTTCGTCATGAACCCTGCCTTCTGCTTTCTCGCCTGCTGGCTCCAGTTTCAGGATCGCGCTAACTTCACGAGTTACTACTATATGACGCGCGATCTTTACTCCGAACACACCGGAATCTACCGCCAGTTCGCCGACCACTGGCGCAACGTGCGAAGCCTCGACGACCATCAACTCGCCGCCCTGATCGCCCGCGACGAGATCGATATCCTGGTCGAACTCTCCGGCCACTTCACCGACCATCGGCTCAGCGTCTTCGCCCGGCGCGCCGCTCCGGTCCAGGTGGCGTTCCCCCATTTCCCAGCCACTACCGGCGTTGCACAGATCGACTATCTGCTCACCGACCACTGGACTACGCCCCCCCAAACCGAGGCTGAGTACACGGAAACCGTCTATCGCCTCCCCTCCGGCTACATCGCCTTCCAGCTGGCCGAAGCTCCGCCCCCGATCACCCCGCTGCCCGCCCTCGCCAACGGCTATGTGACCTTCGGCCTCTTCCAACGGCCCGGCAAGTACCACGCTCAGACCTGGGACGCCATCGCCGCCATTCTGCGGCGGCTGCCGGACTCTCGTCTCCTTTGCCACTACGAATCGGCCGAACTCGATACCCCCGGTTCCCCATCCCGGGACCGGGTTGCTGCTGAACTCGTCCCGCGCGGCATCGACGCTGCCCGGCTGCTGTTTCGCGGCCGCCGCCCGCTCATCGAACACCTCGGCGTGATCGCGGAGGCGGACATCGCCCTCGACTCGTTCCCGTACAACGGCCAGACCACCACCTGTGACTGCCTTTGGATGGGCGTGCCGGTTGTTAATCTGCGGGGCAGCACCCACGCTGGACGGGTCGGGCAGGCGCTGCTGCAGCGCGCCGGGCTCGGTCATCTCTCCACCTCGACGCTCGAGGGCTATGGGGACATCGCGATTGCCTTGGCGGCGGATCTGGCCGCTCTTGCCGCGCTGCGGGCCGGCCTGCGGCAGCAGGCGCAAGCCGCACTGGGAGATGGCGCGCAGCTCACCCGCGAGATCGAGTCTGCCTACCGCCGCTTCTGGATGGAGTGGTGCGCCCGCAGGCCGCCCGATGCTCTCTAAACCGGTAGAACCCTCGCCCTGGCCGCGGATCTGGTCGCTCTTGCCGCGCGGCGGGGCAGCGAAATCGAGTCCGCCCGCAGCCGCTTCTCACTCGAGTCGAGCGCCCGCCCAATGCCCTAAACCGGCGAAATCACCCGCTTCACCAGGGCTAGGAAGCTGTTCGCCGCCTCGAGGTACCCCGCCACCTCGTCCAGCTTCGCCCGCGCGCCCGACAGCTCCTGCGCGGCCCGGAGCAGCTCCGCCTCGAGCTCCCGCAGTTGGTTCCGGATCTCGTCGAGCTCGAGATTGTTCAGCCGGCGCCACGCCCGGTACACCTCGCCGCGCGTGATCGCCGCCGCGGCCCGGTCGGCCTCGGTGGCCTGCTCGAGAGAGTCCAGAAAGGCGTCGCTGTCGAGATCGGCCAAGGTCGCCTTCAGGCTGCGCCGCAGCTCGTTGCGCAGCTCATTCGCCGTCATAGGGTTTGCCTCGCTCATGTTACTTCGCCCCCGGTCCGATAAACTGATTCATCCGGTCGATCGCCAACTGCAGCGCCGCCAGCCGGCCGTCCCGGTCGCCCCCGGCCAAACCTTCAAACGCGCTTCGTAGCTGCCGGGCCGCCTCCTGCGCGGCCCGCGCCTTCGTCACGTCGATTTCGGCCAACAGATACCGTTTGCGCAGCGCATCCCATTCCGGGGGCAGGGAATCGGCCCGGAACGGCGGCAGCAGCACGGTCCGGCGCTCATGGTTCCGCAGCACCTTCCGGTCCTCAATGTATTCGTCCACCAGCAAACTCAGCATCGCCTCTTCAAGCGCCAACTGCCGCTGAATCAGCGGCGCGTACTCGCGCAGGTGCCGCTCGAGCCCCCGGTTCCGCAGCTCTCCCACCACAATCGCCGTCACCTGGCCGATTCTCTCGTTCACCGGCGTCCCCCGAATGGATTTTCTCGCCAGAACATCCGACAGTCCGCCCAGTTCCCCCGAAAGGCGCTGCGCCGCGGCGGCGGCGTTGGCATCGGCCTGCGGCCCGGCCAGCCGCGCCAGTGCCTGGAAATACTGGTTCATCACGGCGCCGTGCCGTTCGAGGTCGGCCAGAATCCCGATCCGCTCCTGCAGAATCTGGTCCTGCTCGTTCAGTACCCGGGCCCGACCCGCCGCGTCGAGCGCCTCGTGCTGCTTGCGCAACTCGAGCGTGTCGCGTTCAATGTTGACGTCGAGCGAGAGGCGGAGAAACTGACTGCGCGCCTGCCCGTAGTTGACGCCGGCCGCGGCAAACGCTTCAAAGCGCGTCGCTCGCGCCGCGCCACACCCGCTCATCAGCGCTACACCCAGCGCCACCACCACCAGGTTCAAAGGACAGAGAGCCCGGCGTTCCGAAGAACGGTTCATCGGATCTATCTTACCGGGTTTTTCTGAAAATTATTGACCCGGGGTTCCGGCCAGAAACCACCGGTTCGCCCGCTGCTGCGGGCGCACCCAGCCGCCGTAGACGACCTCGGCCGCCGGTCCGTCGTCCCGGTTCTGATAGGCGCGTCCGTGCCGGTTGGCCGCCAGATACAATTGGTGCAGCCGCAACACCCCATCCAGATCGACGGCAACACCCAATCCCGGCCGGTCCGGCACCCGGCAGATTCCACCGAATGCAACGGGAATCGGCGTCTTCACCGTGGGATCGGAATCGGCCTGCCACGGAAAATAGTGCGAGTCAAAGGGCCAGTCCTGCGTGGCTGCCGCGGCCCCCATCTGCACTGTATGCGCGTGCGAAATCCCCAGGTGCGTGTTCGAATGCTGGGCAAAGCCCATGCCATGCGCGGCACACCAGTGCGATAGGCGCACGGCCTCGTCGCTGCCGCCGATGTAGTGGCAGTCGCCGCCGAGTGTGATTTGAATCGCTTGCCTGCTCAGGGCGTCTTCGTGCTCGGCGAAGTTGGCCGCGCACATGTTGGTGGCCAGCGGCACCCCGGTTTCGCGGTGCACGATTGCCATGTTCTCCCGCCCGGGTACGGGATCTTCAAAGTAAGGCAACTGATCGCCGAGGGCCGCCTTCAGCTCGCGAATAAAGCCAATGGCGGTTTCGTTGTCCCAGGCGGCGTTCGGGTCGGGCACAATCTGGATCTGCGGCCCAAGCGCCTCCGCCACGGCCAGCATCACGGCCAACTCCTCCCGCGGCGCCAGCACGCCCAGCTTCCATTTCACCAGTTTCACGCCGGGCATCCGGTGCGCCACCCCCGCCTGCGCCAGGCGAACGGCGCCGGCGGCGTCCAGCACCGCGCCTTCCCGCACCGCGGCAAACTCGTCGCGCCGCCCCGCGCGGGCAAAGGAGTAGTCCAGGCCGCTACCCGCGGTATCGGCCAGGAAAAACAGATAGAGGTTAAACCGGACTTCGCTGCGCCGGCGGCCGTTCTCGCCCCCGAGCAGGTCGCACAGCGGCACCCCCATCCGTTGAGCGACAGCCGAATGGAGCGCCATCTGAACCCCGGCCCGCACGTGATTCGTCACGCCCCGGTCAAACGACGCCGACCCCCGCTCATCGGTCAGCGCGAACTGCGCCGAGAGCTCCCGGCTCCGCGCCACCACGTGTGCCAGCGTCGCCTTGGTCTCTTCGCTCGAAAGCCCCGTACCAGCGATCTCGCCCTGCACGGCCCGCAGCACCCGGATCACCCCGGTGTTACAGGGAACCTCGCCCCATCCTTCGGCGCCATCCTGCAGCAGGCAGCGGGTAATGATGCGCGGCGTAAACGGCGCATGCAACCCCGAGACATTCAACAGCGGAAAATCCGGCGCCAGCACGGGCCAAAACTCGAAGCTCTCTACCTTTCCGTACATGAAATGCCTAGAATAACAGCCCCGGCCCCAAAATACCGGCTGGCACTTTACGGCGGCCCGTTGGTCGCGATACCGTACACTCATGAGTGTTGCCGCCCGGCCGCGCTACCGCAGCGCCCGTACCGCCGATTTCACGGAATCCGTCATTCGCGACATGACCCGGCAGGCCATCGCGGCCGGCGCCGTCAACCTGGCCCAGGGGTTTCCGGACTTTCCCGCGCCCTCCTGGCTCAAGGCGGCCGCGGCCCGGGCCATCGAGGCCGATCATAACCAGTACCCCATCACCTGGGGCATTCCCCCGCTGCGCGCGGCGATCGCCGCCAAAGCCCGTCACCACTATGGTCTCGACATCGACCCCGCCCGCGAGGTCACCGTCGTCTGCGGCGCCACCGAGGGCATGGCCGCCGTCCTGCTGGCCCTCGTCGATCCGGGCGACGAGGTCATTGTCTTTGAGCCCTACTACGAGAACTACCACCCCGACTTGCAGCTTTGCGGCGCCACCCGCAAGCTGGTGACCCTCCACGCGCCCGACTGGTCCTTCGATCCCGAAGAGCTGCGCCGGGCCTTCAGCGCCAAGACCAAGGCGATCATCATCAACTCGCCGAACAACCCCACCGGCCGCGTCTTCACCCGCGAAGAACTGACGCTGATCGCCTCGCTCTGTCAGGAGTTCGAGGCGCTCTGCATCACCGACGAGATTTACGAACACATCGTCTACGATGGCGCCCGCCATATCCCCGTGATGACCCTGCCCGGCATGCGCGACCGCGCCGTGCTGGTCAACAGCTGCTCGAAGACCTACTCGGTCACCGGGTGGCGCGTCGGCTGGGTGCTGGCGAATCCCGACCTGACGGATGGCATCCGCAAAGTGCACGACTTCCTCACCGTGGGCGCCGCGACGCCGCTACAGTATGCGGCCGTCGAAGCACTGCAGGCTCCGGACGCCTACTACAACGAGTTAGGCGACCACTACGACTGGCGCCGCCGCAAACTCGAAGGCTACTTGACCAAGGCCGGCTTCCGCTGCTTCACCCCGCGCGGCGCTTACTACACGATGACGGACATCTCCGGCTTCGGCTTCTCGGATGATACCGCCTTTGTCCAGCATTTGATCCATAACATCGGCTTGGCCGGCGTACCGGGTTCGAGCTTCTTCTCCCGCCCGGAACTTGGCCATAACTACGTCCGCTTTTGCTTCTGCAAGAAGGAAGAGACGCTCGAGGCGGCCGGCGAACGGCTCGTCCGGCTCACCTGAATCAGTTGCGATACTTGCGCATGACGGCGATCAGCCGTCCCTGCACTTCCACCGCCGCCGCCGGGACCAGAATCGGTTCCATGGTCGCATTGGACGGCTGTAGCCGGATCATGCCGCCCGCCTCACGGTAGAAACGCTTCAAGGTCGTCTCGTGCCCCTCCACGAGCGCCACGACGATCTCGCCGTCGCGCACCGAATCGGCCTTTTCGATCAGAACAAAGTCGCCATCGCAGATGTGATCGTCGATCATCGACTCGCCGCGCACCTGCAGGGCGTACGTCGAGGCATTGCCGCGAAAGTCGCTGAAGTGCAGCGCCTCACCCTGCGCCATCTGCTCCACCGGCCGGCCGGCCGCAATGCGGCCGAGCAGCGGCACCGACTCGGGGGCCACGGGTCCCCGGCCGCGTTCGGCCAGATAGGATTCGCTGATCTCCACCGACCGGCTCTGGTTGAAGCCGCGCTTCAAGTACCCTTTGGCTTCGAGGGCCGAGATGTGCTTGTGCACCGTGGCGATGGAGTTCAGGTCGATGCCTTCAGCGATCTCCTCGTAGCTCGGCGAATAACCTTTGCGCTCGATAAAATCGGCCAGATAGTCGATAACCTCTTTCTGCCTGCGAGTAAGTGCCATGGGGGATGTTTCCATTGTTGGCGAAGCTGAGGCGAAAGTCAACGGAAAAGTGCACCGCTCAGTAGTCGAGCAGCGTCATCACCAGGCGGTCAATCACCGCCCGTGCCTTGGCCGATGCTCCGTTGAAGTTGTTCACCATCACGCTGAAGGCGAGCATGCCCCGTTTGGGATGGTCGAGATAGCCGGCCAGTGCCGCGACGTGCGTCAGAGTCCCTGTTTTCGCCTTCACGCGCCCGGCCTCGGTGAAGCCTTTGAAACGGTTCTCGAGCGTCCCGTCCTGCGCCCCTACCGGCAGCGACTGCAGCCAGGCCTCGCGCTCGGGGCTATTCCAAAGGTGCAGCAGGATCCTGGTGGAAGACTCGGGACACACGAGCGTCAGCCGCGACAAACCCGAGCCGTCCACCAGGTAGGTATCCTCTTCGGGGACCCCGGCGGCGGCGAACAGCGTCTTCATCGCTTCGGCGCCGCCGCCCTCGCGCCGCATGATTTCGGCGTGCAGGTTCTGGCTCACCTTATTGACGACCTGAATGATTTGGCCGAGGGGCGGCGACTGGCGGGAGGCGAGTACCTCGCAGCGGTCGCACGGCATGGCATCGCCCTCGAACCGGTGGCGGACGCCGGCCCCGCCGCGGACCTCGATGCCGCGCCGCCGCAGCGCTTCGACGAGCGCCTGCGCGGCAAAGCGAGCGGGTTCGTCGACGGCGAGGATCTCTTCGGTCGCCGCGGCGCCCACCGCGATCGTCCCCGCGAGCCAAACCTCCCGGGTCCCGGGTGGCCGCTCAAAACGGACGCGGGTCGGGGTGCCTGCCTCCCCGGTCACCACCCGGTTCTGGAAGGCGAAGTACTCGACGGCCGGGTTGAGCGCGAGTTCGGCCGGCTGGCCGGCCGTTGCGCCGGGGCGGATGGTCACCCGCACGGCGTTATCGTTCAACATCAGCGCCGAGACCGGCGCGCCGTACTCGTACAACCCGTCATCGGCGCCCCAGCCGGGCGGCACCGGATCCCAGACGTAGCGGGTGTCGTCACCGATGACGGCGCCCTCGACTCGCTTGAGCCCTTTGGCCACCAGCGCATCGGCCAACTCTTCGACGGCCGCTGCCCCGTCGCGCCACTCCGCATCGCGGTCGTAGGGATAACGGCGGCCGGAGAGGGTCGGGTCGCCGCCGCCGATCAGCCGCAGATCCTGGCCATCGGCTACCACCTGTGTTTCGAAGCGATGCGCCGCGCCGAGCCGGGTCAACGCCAGGGCGGTCGAATAGAGCTTGGTGTTCGATGCGGGCACGAACCAGGAGCGCGGATTCCGCTCGTAGAGCACCTTGCCGGTCCGGATCTCGACGACGCGCATGCCGACGTGCGCCCGGGCCGTAATGGGTTCGTTTTGCACAATCTGTTCGAGCGCGACGGGGAGTTTCGGTTTTCTGTGCCCGAAAAGTAGTTCCGCCAGCAGGAAGAGGCCCAAAAGACGCATGCTTTAGGGTATACTCAAAGCTGTTGGTTTTGTTGTGTGCCCGTAGCTCAGCCTGGATAGAGCGTTTGCCTCCGGAGCAAAAGGTCAGAGGTTCGAATCCTCTCGGGCATACCACCTTGTAAACCGTCAGGGCA
This sequence comes from Bryobacteraceae bacterium CoA2 C42, assembly GCA_019931245.1. Lineage (GTDB taxonomy): Bacteria > Acidobacteriota > Terriglobia > Bryobacterales > Bryobacteraceae. The sequence goes on along the minus strand of JAINDL010000135.1, from coordinate 3,589 downwards.
AGATTCCGGTACGCTCTGATCGCAAGTTCTAAAGGAAAAGCCGTATTGCTTCGGTATAGTGAAGCGATGACGGGCTTACTTTTGCTGGCGGTGGTCAGCGTTGGAAGCTGGGGAGCGCGCTGCGATGGGGAGCGCGACGATACCGTGGCGCTGCAGCGGGCGATAGACGCCGCGGTTGGTGAGGCTATTTCGTTTCCGGAGGGGGTCTGCTTGACGGGGCCGCTGCGGTTGCCGGACGGTACCCATCTGGCGGGGCCGGGAACGCTGCGGCTGCGGGATGGGATGGATGCCCCGCTGCTATCGGCCGATCAGGTGCGGCGCATCCGGATTGAGGAGATGACGCTCGATGCTAACGGAGGGAAGCAGGCGGGCCTGTTTGCGAGCGTGATCCGTTTTCGTCAGGTGACGGAGATTCAGATTCGCGGCTCCCATATCCGCAACGCGCGCATTCACGGCGTGTGGCTCGACGACGGGTGCCGGGATTTTGTGATCAGCGGCAACCGGCTTGCAAACTTCGCCTTCGGCTCGGCGATTCTGCTCGGCAACACGGCGCCGGAGGGGCAGGTGCAGGATGGGGAGGTCTCGCGCAATCTGATCTTCAACGTCGGACAGGCCAACGGTATCTTCACGATCGGGAGCCGGACCGTGGGCGAGTACGGCACCCGCAACATCCGGATCTCGGGAAACGTGCTGTCCGGGGTTACCGATGTGGCGATTGAAGTGGGGGCGGCCAGCGAGGACGTGCGGGTGGACAACAACACGGTGTATCTGCTGGCGGGATCGACAACGGGGATCATGGTGCGGTCGGCCCGCCGGATCACCGTTCAGCGCAATACGATTTATGGCACGCGGGCATCGCGGCAGCCGCAGGACGGGATCTTCCTCTGGGGCCATCCGCTTGGAAATCCCGACCCGACCATCGCCGAGGAGGTGACGATCCTCGACAACTACGTGCGCGACTGCGCGCGCTACGGCATCGCGCTTCACTCCGGGCGCAGACTGCTTGCGCGGAACAACGATGTCGGCGCAAGCGGCCAGCAGGACCTGTTCGTGAACCCGAACGGCGAGCCCTATCTCTCTGACCTTCTCAACTGACGCGCCGCGCCCAGAACGCCATTCCAGGTGGGAATCACGATCTGGCAGCTGCCGCGGACAATGGTCTGGCAGGCGAGGCGGATGAGCGGCCGTTCGGCGGCCGGGTCGTGGAAGGGATTGTCCCAGTAGCCGAAGTACTGCATGCGTTTCTGCTCGAAGTCGGTCACCGGGTCCGTCTGCTCCCGGCCGTCGAGCACCCCGACCCAGCAGGTGCCGCAGGAGCCGCTCCGGCAGTCGACCGGGATGGGGCCCATGCCCTGGTAGCAGCGTTCGTCGGTGGTGTGATAGGGGCGCTTGTCGAGCTCGGCGCCGGTGGTGATGTGCTGTCCGGGCACGATGGGGAAGGAGTTTCCATCCTGCATGGTGATCTTGGGGCCGCGGTTGGTGAGGCGCTGCCAGAGTCCGGGTTTGGGAGGGGGAGCGGGCGGTTGGTAGCCGCTCGTAAGAAATTCGGGGCCGGCCTGGCGCAGGGTCATGAGCAGGACGGCGGCGATGGCGAGCTTGGCCGCGTCGCCACGGGCGACCTGCCGGATGAGAGCGGCGAGGTCGTCACCGGGTTCGGCGGGCAGCGCGGCTTTGACGGCCGGCCAGTGGCGATGGCCGGGCAGAAAGGAGGCCGAGGTGTCGGCGATTTCGCTGAGACGGTAGCGGCCGCGGAGCTGGTAGTAGCGCTCGAAGTCGGCGCGGTCGGTCTCCTGCCGGGCGAGATTAGCGACGGCTAGCGGGTAGAGTTGGAGCCAGATCAGCAGGGCGTCGCGTTCGACGACCTCGGGGAGAAGGGAGCGGATGGCTGCGGGCCACCGGGTATCGAACGGGGTGAGATCCATCACTTGTAGTGAATCTCAAAGGGTTTGTTGGTGATGAACAGGACGACGACATCCTGTTCGGCGGTCGCCCCGTGCTCCATCTCCGGGCCTTCGGGGAACCAGACGAAGTGGCCGGGGCCGTAGCTGCCCTGGTGGGTAACCAAGGTTCCTTCGAGCACGTACATGCCGTGGGCGCAGGGGTGGGTGTGGCGGGAGTTGATGACCCCGGCCGGATACTTCACGAGGCGGATCTCCATGCCGGTGTCGGGGTCGGTGACGAGGTTTTTCCGGTAGAGGGTTTTCTGGAGGTGTTCGTTGAAGCGCTCTTCCCACGGGAGCGCGTTGGTGTCGAGGGCGATGAGGTCCATGCCCTATTCTGCCATCGCGGCGGGGTTAGGGAACAAGCCAGTTGCCGGCGATGCGCCACGGGGAGACTTCGTTGGTGGTGCTTTGGAGGGCGGTCCAGATGCCGTTGGCTCCGGCGAGGCCGGATTTGGCGGTGAGGTTGAGGGTTAGGGTCAGCACCCCGTTGGCGAAGTTGGCGCTGGAGCCTTGGGCGCTGATGCGGCATTGCGAATTCTCAATCGTCTGCGTGCCGGAGAGGGGCATGACGGTAATGCCGGCGGGGTCGCCGTCATCGGGGCGTAGCAGGAGCAGATTGCCGGGGGCAAAGTAGGCAACGTAGCAGGCGCGGCCGGCGTCGAGGGCGGAGTTGACGAGGAGCCAGGCGGTGGTGATGCCGGCGGCGCGGTAGGTGGCGGTGAGGGTGTGGGTGGTGGTGGTGATGCCGGGCTGGGGCAGGGGGTCGGTGCGGGGCAGGGTGGTGGCGGGTTCGGGGATCTGCGAGGCGCCGAGCGTCTTCCAGCCGGAGTTGCCGGTGGCTTGATCGCGGGCGGCGGTGTAGATGACTTTACTGCCGGTGAAGGAGGCGGCGTAGGTGAAGCGGAGGGTGAGGGTGAGGGTGTTGCCGGAGCCCTGGGCGGAGGAGCCGGAGCCGTGCAGGGTGCACTGGCTGTTTTGGACGGTGGCGGTGGAACCGAGGGTGAGGGGTGCGGAGAGGGTTGCCGGGCCGTTATCGCCCACCAGATAGAGAATCCCGGCGGGCTGGGAGTAGGCGATGTAGCAGGCGTTTCCGCCGTCGAGAGCGGTGTTGATGAGAACGTTGAGCACGTCGAGATTCTGGAAGCCGAGGGGATGGGAGAAGCGGAAGGTGAGTGTTTGGCTGGTGCCGGTGCCGTTGACGGGGCCGGCATCCGTGGCGCTCGGTGGGGGGACGAAGGCGGCTTGGGAGAGGGTGAAGGACTTGTCGCCGATGGTGAGGGTGGCGGAGCGGGCGGTGACGGAGTTGTTGGGGGCGGCGGTCCAGGAGATGGTGTTGCCGGAGGTGGAGACGGTGAGCCAGGCGGGGTTTCCGGAGACGGTCCAGGAGGTGTAGTCGGAGGGGGTGGGGGTGACGTTGATGGTGCCTGTCGCGCCGGCGGCGGGCGCCGAACCGGAGGAGGCGCTGAGGGTGACGGATCCGGTGGCGCCGGATTGGGATAGGGTGAACGTTTTGTCGGCGATGGTGAGGGTGGCGGAGCGGGCGGTGACGGAGTTGTTGGGGGCGGCGGTCCAGGAGATGGTGTTGCCGGAGGTGGAGACGGTGAGCCAGGCGGGGTTTCCGGAGACGGTCCAGGAGGTGTAGTCGG
>JAINDL010000067.1 GCA_019931245.1 Bryobacteraceae bacterium CoA2 C42 | reverse complement strand
GTGCGGCCGGTCTTCATGGCAAGGTTGGCGAGGATGCAACTGGCCGAGGAGATGAAGCCCTGCTCGATGTCGGCCACCGGCTTCGACCGCCGGTCGATGGCCGCCAGCAGGTCCTTCATGTGGCCGCGGATGGCCGGGGCCACGTGGCGTTCGAGATCCTTCTCCACCTTGTCGATGGGGTACTCTTCGAGCTCCATCTTCACATCGCGGTGGACGGACGGCTGCTTCTTATCGAGCGGCTCAAAGTCGTAGCTGTTGACGCTCGCCTTGAGCGTTCCCTTCTCGCCATAAAACGTCGCGCCCCAGGGGTACTTCGGGTCCGGCGGGTGGCCCCAGCTGCGATGGGTCCAATGCACCTTGACGCTGCCGAAATCGAACGTCGCGTCCTGCGTATCGGGGATGTTGGCCACGCTGGCCGGGTCGACCAGGATGCCGCCGCTCGAGGAGATTCTGGTGGGCCAGCCCAGGTCCATCATCCAGCGCACCATGTCGAGCATGTGGACGCACATGTCGCCCATGATGCCGTTGCCGTACTCTTCAAACGCGCGCCACCGGCGCGGATGCTGCAGCCCGTTCCAGGGGCGCATCGGCGCCGGGCCGGTCCACATCTCATAGTCGAGTTCAGCGGGCAGGGCGGGCGTGGCCGGCGGGTTCTTGGCCCGCATGTGGTAGTAGCAGTAGATTTCGACGTAGGCGATCTTGCCGAGCTTGCCGGTTTTGAGAATCTCGTCGCGGGCCTCGATCAGGTGCGGCGTCGACCGGCGCTGCGTGCCGATCTGCACGACGCGTTTGTACTTGCGCGCCGCCTCGAGCATCGCGCGGCCTTCGGTGACGTCGACCGAGATCGGCTTCTGGCAGTAGATGTCGGCGCCGGACTTACAGGCTTCAATGAAGGGCAGGGCGTGCCAGTGGTCGGGCGTGGCGATCAGGACGATGTCGAGATCCTTCTCCTTGAGCATCTCGCGGTAGTCGGCATAGAGGCGCGGCCGTTTCTTCGAGGCCTGGCGCTCGACGACCATGTCGCCGCACTCGGCCAGCATCTTCTTGTCGACGTCGCAGAGTGAGACGACCTCGACGGGCGCGACCTGGAGCAGGCGGAACAGGTCGCTCTTGCCGTACCAGCCGGTGCCGATCAGGCCGACGCGGCGGGGTTTCTGTTGGCCGTAGCCGGCCAGGGCGGAGGCGCTGAGCGAGAGGAAGTGTCGACGTTGCATGATTCGCAGTATAAACTCGGGAGTAATGCGGAGTCTTCTGTTCTTCGTCGCGGTTGTGGCTTGGTGCAAGCCGGTGGAGTTTACCAGGGACGTGCGGCCGATCCTGTCGGATGCCTGTTTCCAGTGTCACGGGCCGGATGATTCAGCGCGCAAAGCGGGCCTGCGGCTCGATACCAGAGACGGCGCCTTCGCCAAGGCCATTGTGCCGGGCAAGGCGGCCGAGAGCCTGCTCGTCAAGCGGATCACCCATGCCAGCCCGGTGCTGCACATGCCGCCGCGGGCGGCCAAGGTGCAGCTCACCGAGGCGCAGGTGGCCACGCTGCGGCAGTGGATCGACGAGGGCGCCAAGTGGGAGGAGCACTGGGCCTATCAGAAGCCGGTGAAGCCGGCGGCCAAGTCGATTGATGAGATCGTGAAGGCCCGGCTCGTCAAGGAGGGCCTCGCGCAGAATCCCCCGGCCGATAAGGCCACGCTGCTGCGGCGCGTGACGCTCGACCTGACCGGCCTGCCGCCCACCCCGGCCGAGGTGGATGCCTTCCTCGCCGACAAGTCGGCCAAGGCCTACGAGAAGGCCGTCGACCGCCTGCTCGCCAGCCCCCACTACGGCGAGAAGCAGGCGATGCACTGGCTCGATCTGGCCCGCTATGCCGACACGCACGGCTTCCATATCGACTCGCACCGGGACATGTGGCCGTGGCGCGACTGGCTGATCGGCGCCTTCAACAGGAACATGCCCTATGACCAGTTCACCATCTGGCAACTGGCCGGCGACCTGCTGCCCAACGCCACGCGGGAGCAGAAGGTAGCCAGCGGCTTCAACCGGAACCACGTGATCAACTACGAAGGCGGGGCGATTCCCGAGGAGTATCAGACCGAGTATGTGGTCGACCGCGTGGAGGCGACCTCGACCACGTGGCTGGGCCTGACGATGGGCTGCGCCCGCTGCCACGACCATAAGTACGACCCCATCAAGCAGAAGGACTTCTACCGCTTCTTCGCCTACTTCAACAACGTGGCCGAGAAGGGGCTGGACGGGCAGCGGGGCAACGCCGCGCCGGTGCTCTCGCTGCCGACCGAGACGCAGGCCGGGTTGCTCAAGGAGATCAACGAGGCGGTGGCCAGCCGCGAGAAGCAGCTTGAGGCCGCCGATGTGCCGGCGCAGATCAAGGCCTGGGAGGCGCGCAAGCAGTTCGCCGCGCCGAACCGCGCCGGGCTGCTCGCGCACTACGAGTTTGAAGGCAACATGCTCGAGACGACCGGCTCCTACAAGCACGGCCGGTACCTGGGCCTGCCGCCGACGCCGCGGGATGGTCCGGTGGGCCAGGCGGCGACGTTCGATTCAACGTCGCAGGCCGAAGCCCCGGCGGCGCACGACTTCGACTCCACCAAACCCTTCGCGCTCGCCTTCTGGTTCCGCGGCGGGAACAACCTGGACCCGCAGGTGATCCTGCAGCAGAAGAACGAGACCGGCTGGCTGTTCACGCATGATACGATCTTCAACATCGGCGACCTGCGACGGGGCGCGCACCTGATTGTGAAGTTCTTCGGCCCCGGCGGGGCGACGCTCGAGATGCAGACCACTGCGCCCTTCGGCTATGGCGACTTTGTCCACTTCACGCTGAACTACGACGGCAAAGGCCAGTTCACGCTGCTGCAGGACGGCAAGCCGGCCGGGCTCAAGACGGTGAGGAACACGCTGAACGGAGCCAACTTCCGGACCAGCGCGCCGCTGACGGTGACCAAGCTGGTGGGCACGCTCGACGACCTACGGATCTACAACCGCGAAGTGAGCGCGGGGGAGGCGCAGCAGTTGGCCGTGATCGAGCCGGTGCGGTATCTCGTCGAGAACTCGGGCATCCGGCGGACGAAGGAGCAGGCGGCCACGGTGCGGGAGTTCTATCTCACGTACGAGGCGCCGGAGGCGACCAAGGCGCTCTACGCGCGGCTGCAGCAGCTGAAGCGGGAGCGCAAGGAGCTCGAAGAGACGATTCCGACGACGATGGTGATGGAGGAGCGGGCCGAGATGCGGGAGACGCATCTGCTGATCCGCGGCGCCTACGACCGGAAGGGCGAGAAGTTGACGGCGGCGACGCCGGGCTTTCTGCCGCCGCTGCCGCCGGGGGCGGCGAGCAACCGGCTGGGCCTCGCGCAGTGGCTCGTGAGCGGCGAGCACCCGTTGACGGCGCGCGTGGCCGTGAACCGGATGTGGGCGCAGCTGTTCGGCACGGGGCTGGTGAAGACGGTCGAAGACTTTGGCAGCCAGGGCGAGATGCCTTCGCACCCGGAGCTGCTCGACTACCTGGCCGTGCGCTTTGTGGAACTCGGCTGGGACATGAAGGCGATGCAGCGGGAGATGGTGCTGTCGGCGACCTACCGGCAGTCTTCGAAGGTGAGGCCGGAGTTGAAGGAGCGGGACCCGGAGAACCGTTTGCTCGCGCGGATGTCGCGCTTCCGGCTGCAGGGCGAGAGCGTGCGGGATAACGCGCTGGCCGTCAGCGGGCTGTTGAACGCCAAGGTCGGCGGCAAATCGGTGTCGCCCTATCAGCCGCCGGGCTTGTGGGAGGACGTGGCCTACGGGGCGCAGTTCACCGCGCAGCGCTATGAGCAGTCCCACGGCGAGGACCTCTATCGCCGGGGGATGTACAGCTTCTGGAAGCGCACGCTGCCGCCGGCGACGCTGGCAACGTTCGACGCGCCGGACCGCGAAAAATGCGTGGCGCGGCGGGCGACGACGAATACCCCGCTGCAGGCGCTGGCGCTATGGAACGACCCCACGTTTCTTGAAGCCGCCCGCCACCTGGCCGAGCGGACGCTGCGAGCGGCCGGCCCGGACCGCGCGAAGCGGCTGCGGCAGATGTTCCGCACGGCGACGGCGCGCTACCCGACCACGGCCGAACTGGCGTTGCTCGACAAGGTGGCCGGCGAACAGCTCGCCGAATACCGCGCCAAGCCGGCCGAGGCGGCCAAGCTGGTGGCCATCGGCGAATCGAAGACGCAGTATGCCGATGCGGTGGAGCTGGCGGCGTACACGAGCGTGGCGAGCGCGATCTTGAATCTGGACGAAGTGATTACGAAGGAATAGGCGATGACGACACGACGGAACTTTCTTTCGCAACTGGCGCTTGGCTCGCTGCTGAGCGGGGCGACACCGACCAAGGCCAAGTCGATTATCTATCTGCATATGTCCGGCGGGCCTTCGCAGATTGATCTGTTTGACGCCAAGCCGCAGCTCAAGCGCTTTCAGGGCCAGGACCTGCCGGCTTCCGTGCGCATGGGGCAGCGGATTACGGGCATGACCTCGGGGCAGTCGACGCTGCCGGTGGCGAGTTCCGTGTTTTCGTTCGGCAAGTATGGACAGTCCGGCGCCGAGTTCTCCGAGCTGCTGCCGTGGCACCGGAAGATCGCCGATGACATCTGCCTGGTGCGGAGCGTGAACACAGACGCGATCAATCACGACCCGGCGATTACCTTCATCCAGACCGGTTCACAGCAGCCGGGGCGGCCGTGCATTGGCTCCTGGGTGAACTACGGGCTGGGGAGCGAGAACAAGAACCTGCCGGCGTTTGTCGTGATGATCAGCCAGAAGAGCGGCATCAACGTCGATCAGCCGCTGTTTAGCCGGCTGTGGTCGAGCGGCTTTCTGCCTTCAAACTATCAGGGGGTGAAGTTCCGGGCGGGCACGGACCCGGTGCTGTTCCTGAACGATCCGGAGGGGATTACGCCGTCGACGCGGAAGAACATCCTGGACCTTTCGGGGCAGTTGAACGCCAAGCGGGCGGCTGAATTGGGCGACCCCGAGATTGAGACGCGGATTGCGCAGTACGAGATGGCGTTCCGGATGCAGAGTTCGGTGCCGGAGTTGACGGACCTTTCGAAGGAGACGGAATCGACGTTTGCCCTGTACGGGCCGGAGAGCCGGAAGCCCGGGACGTTTGCGCAGCAATGTCTGCTGGCGCGGCGGCTGGTGGAGCGCGGGGTGCGGTTTGTGCAGCTGTACAACCGGGGCTGGGACCAGCACGGGGACCTGCCGCGGGATCTGGCGCTGCAGGCGCGGGCGGTGGACCAGCCGTCGGCGGCGCTGGTGCTTGATCTGAAGCAGCGAGGGTTGTTGAAAGATACGCTGGTGGTCTGGGGCGGCGAGTTCGGGCGGACGGTTTACTGTCAGGGGCGGTTGACGGAGACGAACTACGGGCGGGATCATCATCCGCGCTGCTTTACGATGTGGTTTGCGGGGGGCGGGATCAAGGGCGGGCAGACGATCGGGGAGACCGATGATTACTCGTATAACGTGGTGAAGGACCCGGTCCATGTGCATGATATGCAGGCGACGCTGCTGCATTGTCTGGGGGTGGACCACTTCAAGCTGACTTACAAGTTTCAGGGCCGGTACTTCCGGCTGACGGATGTGCACGGGAATGTGGTGAAGCAGATGGTTGGGTAGGGTACTGTTTCGCCGGTCGTTCCCCGGCGTTTTACGGTATTCGCCTAAGGTTTCTTTCTGATTTCGACTCTATTCCTTGGGTGGTACCTTCGGTATAGCAGCTGAGCAGTACAACAGTTGCACTTAGAGGAGAACACTACAATGAATCGGATCAAGAACTTTTTCGTGAAACTACAGATTGTCAAGGACACCAAGGGTCAAGATTTGATCGAATACGCGTTGATGGCAGGCTTTGTCGCCGTTGCCGCGGGTGCCATCATGCCTGGCATTGGCGCCTCGATCAGCACGATTTTCTCGCGCGTGGCTTCGACCATGACCGGTGCCGCTGCCCAGGGTAGCTAAAGCCGTCGTCGAATCGTTCCTCTCCGGAAAGCCACCAGCATTGGGGGATACTCCCCCCGATCTGGTGGCTTTTAATTTGGGGGCGGCGGCAGACGGGTTGGTGACGTTACGATTCGAAGCCACGGGCGATTCGAAGCCAGCGGACGGGGCGGTGGCGGGCAGATACACTTCGAGTGAGCCGGTTTGGCGAGGTTCTTTTTTCAAAGAGCGGACATCGTTTACATAGCAGGGGGTTGCAGGCGGCGGGCTGATCCGATGGCGGGGCCGTCAGCAGCGGTCGTGGAACGACGGGACGGCCGGGGCGGGCCAGGCAGGGAGTTCGGTGTCTTCTTCGCGGTAGAGGGTTTGTCCGGCGGCGGTGACTTTTGGCTTCTCCGTGACGGCGGATTTCACCGTGACGGCAGGAACGGGTTGGGCTTCCGGCTGAGGCTGGCGGCGCTTGATGGCTTCCTGGAGCGATTTGAGCGAGGCTCGATCGGTGCGTTCGTTGGCGGTGACGTAGCGTTGGATGGTGGCGAAGGTTTTCTGGGTGGTTTCGTCGGAGAGGCTGACGGCGAGGCTCATTTCCGGAGGCGGGGTATTGGTACTGCCGTTACAGTGCATGATGTTGCGGCTCGTCTCGACCTGGATCTGATTAAGGGCGTGAGTTTCGACGCGGCGGGCACGATTGAGGCGCCAGGTGGCTTCGACGAGTTGGTCGGTGAGGAGTGTTTCTTCCGGGGTGGCCGGGGCGAAGGTTTGGTGGAGTTGCTGGCGGAGCGCGTCGAAGTCGGCGGGGTCTTCGCCGTGGAGGAGGAGGCTCGAGGAGCAGAGTCCGTGGGCGAGGCGATTTTTGCGGGAGGCGGCTTTGCCTTCGGGGGTACGCGGGCCGGTGGACTTGGCGGCGTTCTGACGATTGGCGGCGGCGCGTTTGGCGACGGCGGCGAGTTCGGCCTGGTATTCCTCCCAGGTGGTGGGTTCGGGGTTCGGATTGAGGGGTTTCATGATTCTGGTCTCCTTGAGAAAGAAATGGAAAAGCCCGCGGCACCGGTTGGGCGCAGCGGGCTCTTGCTGATTGGAGAATACCCGGTAGTGTCAAGGAATTTGGGGGGTGGGGCGGGTGGCGATATTGAAAGGAAGGGAGATATTTTGATGTTCGGGGCGTCAACGACTTGCAAAACTCCGCACAAAACGCTGGAAAGGGGTGGTGGTGACCGACTGAAAGTCTTTTTCCCCGCAAAGCTCCCCGCAAAGCTTCAGCAGGGAGCCCTGATGTCGGACTTTGGGGAATAGGGACCTAAAGACCACCTGACTTTTTCGCAATGTGGTGTCGTTTTTCTGGGGATGCAACCGGAGTAGCTGGTCGACGGTGAGTGTGAGAACACCAAACATGAGATGCGCCATCACCTTTTGGGCTCCCCGCACGCGCAACCGCCCGGCCCCGAATTCATCCCTCAATCGCCCAAAGACTCGCTCTACCATGGTCCGTTGCTTGTATCGCTCGGCCTGCGCCGGGCTCAGTTGTGGCTGCGGTTTGAGTAGGATCGGCAAGTGAGCGGGGCGCTGCGGGCTTGGGACAGCCGGCAGGTGGCGGCGCAGGCGGGGATTGAACGGACGGCGCGGGTGCTGCTCGCGGCGGGGGAGGAGGAGTTGGCGGGGCGGTACCTGACCGAGCAGACGCACGCGGCGGCGGGAGAGGGGATGCGGCTGTTGGAGGCGCTGGCGGCGAGCCTGGAGGCGCGGACGCGGGTGCTGTTTGGGGAGGGGGGCGCGGGCCGGCCGTGAGGCGAGACGATCGGTGCGTCCGCGGGGGTCCCCGCGGGCGGAGCGCCGGACCGGCAGGGGTGTGTTGGCGCAAGGTGTCAACGAGGAGTGGTGAGGATGCTGCTGGCGGGCGCTCCTCGCGGCGGCACAGAGGGAGGGAACGGGGGGAAGGGTTACGGGGCGATGGCGGAGTTTGCGTTGGGTGGTGGCTGGTCCGCGAGAGGTCCGGATGAGGAGGCATGGCGCGGTGAAGGCCGGCAAGGGGACGCGGCGTCCGGAGTTTGGTGAAGCGGTACCGGCCTGTCCGGCCCGACTGCGTTTCCGCAGGGTTCGGTCAAGCTCTCGGACGATCGATGGCCGTCCTCCGGCTTCGAGTTGTTTTTTGCAGGCTGGGAGAACTACTGTTCACGAAGAAAACTTCCATGCTATTCCGTCTCGAAATCCCCCAGCTGCCCCGCGCCGCCTAGAAGTCCAGGCGCAAGGCCACCTGCCCGTTGCGCGGCGCGTTCGCCTGCCCCGTAATCCGGCCAAACAAAGCGTTGCTGACGTTGCCCTGCGGAGCACCAAACACCGTCCGGTTAAACGCGTTGAACAGCTCTCCGCGTACGGTCACCGTAAACCGCTCCTTCACAGCAAAACGCTTCAACACCCCGAAGTTCTCCGTCAGAAAATTCGGCGCCCGCAGGTCCGTATACCCCCGCGCCGCGGTACCAAAGCGAAAAGGCCCCGGCACCCGAAACGCGTCCCGGTTAATCCAGGCGTGTACTGCCGGGTCGAACCCGTCGAGGTTCGCCGCCCGGTTCACCCCGGTCACCACATCCGGACGCAGCACCCCGTTGAACAGCGGCAGCGTGTTGTTGGCCGTCAGCGTCACCGGCACCCCGGTCGAATACTGGTGAATCCCGGTCAGCACCCATCCGCCCCAGGCCCGCTTCCGCGCAAACGGCAGCTCGTAGCTGTAGCTCAACGCAAACACATGCGGCACGTCGGTCACCGCAATCGTCTGCTCCAACCCCCGGTTGTAAGTCGTCTGACCCGCCACCCCGCCTCCCGCCAGAATGTCCGCGTCCGAAATCGTCTTGGCCCACGTATAGGCCAGCTGCAGATCCAGACCCTTTTCCGTCCGCGCCGAAAGCTGCGTCTGCAGCGCATGGTAGCTGCTGCTCCCCGCCGGATTCGACCGGTTGTCCAGGTCCAGATACTGCGGAAACGGCCGCAGCGCCTGCGCTACCGATCCCCGGAAACCCGGGAACGGACTGCGGATCCCCGCCGCTACCGCCGCCGCCGAATCAAACGGCTGGCTCAACAGCGCCCCCAGCGAAAGATACTGCGGATCCACCTCGTTCACCCGCACCAACCCGTTGCCAATCCGCGTCCCCCGCGTCCCTAGATACGTCACCTCCCAGTTCATCCGCGGCAGCAACTCCCGCTCTACCGTCAGCGACCAGTTCTGGAACATCGGCATCCGACCATCCCCCGGCCCGATAAACCGCATCGCCGTGCCGTTGCCCGCCGTCGGGTCAATAAACGGAGGCCGCGGGAAGTTCTGCGGGAAACCGTTGTCCCAATTGAACGCCGGCGTCAGACCCTGGTTCAGCGATTGAAACACCGGCGTCGCAATGAACCCGTTCGACAGGTTCAGCGAATCCCGCTGCCCGGCCGCCGCGTTCCCCGCCGCATAGTAGATCCCGTAGCCCGAACGCAGCACCGTCTTCGGCCCCATCGCGTACGCCAACCCCAGCCGCGGACCAAACGCCCGGAAGTCCGTATTCGCAAACGATCGCCGCCCGTTCCGGTTCGTCCCCTGGCCAAGAAACGCCAGCGCCCCCGGCCGGTTCCCCGCGCCCGGATTCGGCAGCGTCGGGTCAAAGCTCGACAGGTTATCCAGCTTCTCGTACCGCGGCACGAAGATGTCGTAGCGCAGCCCGTAGTTCACCGTCAGCCGCCGCGACACCTTCCAGTCGTCCTGCGCGTAAAAGCCCCAATACTGGTAGCGATTCCGCGGGAAGTAGCCAAACACCCGCGTCGTCCCCCGGTTCACATCACCCAGCAGAAAGCTGGCCACCGCGTTGCCGGAATTAGCGACGTTGGGCAGCCCCGTCTCGAGCGCATTGAATTGAAATAGCCCCGGCGCCTGAAAGTTGTCAATCCCGTTGGTCTCCATGAACCGGTAGTCAAAGCCAAACTTCAGGTTGTGCGCGCCCCGCACCACCGACAGGCTCTCGTTCACCTGAAAAGCATTATTGGCCTGCAGCACCCGGGCGTTGCAGTTCGGGTCCCCCAGCCGCGTGTAGCCCGCGGCGACAAACTCCACGCACGGAAACCCGTTGTTCGCCCCGTCGTTAATCCCCCGCAGCCCCAGCTTCGACGGCCAACCCTGGTTCAGCGAAAAGGTGTCAATCGTCACCCGAAACCGCGTAAACCCTACGTTCAGATGGTTCAGCACCGTCGGCGACAGAATCAGATCGTGCGACAGCCGCGCCAGCGTGTTCTGGTTGCCCACCGTCCGCCCCGGCGTGGTCGCCCCGGCAATCGTCTCCGGGTCCGCCTGCAGCAGGTAGTCCCGGTTGAAGAACCCGCTCAGCCGGTTGCGATCCGAGAAGGCGTGGTCAATCTTCAGGTTGTACTGGTTCGAGTCCGCAGACCCCCGCCCCACCGACAGGTAGTTGTTGAACAACCCCGGGTTGATCGGCTGCGGAATCAGCGGCAGAATGTTCCGCGCCACGCTCGAAAACCGCGCCGCCGGAATCCGGTTGCCCGGAAACGGCGCCCCCGTCGACCGGTCATACACCGGCGAAGTCAGCCGGCTGAAATCGCCCTGCCGGAAGTCCATCGGAATCAGGCTCTGCAGCGTGTTCGGCGCCCCCTGCCGGAAGCGGAAGCCCGAGTAGACGAAGTGAAAAAAGCTCCGGTTCTTGCCGTTATAGAGCCGCGGCAGCACCACCGGCCCGCCCAGCGTCGCGCCAAACTCGTTCTGCCGGTTGATCGGCCGCACCCGCTGGAAAAACCCCCGGGCGTCCAGCTTGTCGTTGCGCAGATAGTTGAACAGCGCCCCGTGAAAATCGTTCGTGCCCGACCGTGTCGTAAAAATCTGTATGCCTCCACCGGTCCGCCCATACTCCGCGTTGAAGTTCGCCCGCAGCAGCCGGAACTCGCCAATCGTCTCCACCGACGGCCGCGCACTACCCGGAATCACCCCGCCCGACTCAATCCCCGTCGCCCCAATCCCGTCAATCAGCACCTCCTTGCCCCGCGACGGAGAACCCGAAATCTGCGTGTTCGTCACATCGCCGGTCACCCCCGGCGACAGAAAAATAAACTGCTCCAAATTCCGCACGTTGCCGCCCACAAACAGCGGCAGGTCAATCAGTTTCTTGCGCTGAATCGTCGTTCCCAGGTCCGAGGTCGCCGTCTGCAGCGCCGTCGCCGCCCCGGAAACCTCTACCGTCTGCTCCACCTGCCCCACCTCCAGCGCGAAGTCCAACTGCCGCGTCTGCGCCACGTTCAACTCCACGCCCCGGCGCACCGCCCGCCGGAACCCCTTCGCCTCCACCGCTACTTCGTAATCCCCCAGCGTCAACTGCTGCAGCGAGAACGCTCCCGCCCCGTTCGTCACCGTCTTGAACGCAATCCCCGTTGAAACGCTGGTCGCCGTCACGTTCGCCGCGGGCACCGCCGCGCCGGAGGGATCCTGCACCCGCCCCGTAAACGATCCCAGCGTAGTCTGGCCCAGCACAGGCCCGGCAATTCCCAGCAGAAGCAGCGTAATCCAAACCATATACCCACGAGTGTAGAGGAAGGTAGACAATAAGACATGCTTCGCCCCGGCATTTTTTTCTTCGCCACCCTCCTCGCTGCCCAGGATTGGAAAACGGCTACCGACCTCCCGGGCGTCGATTTCGCCGGCCTCGCGCCCGCGGGCAAAGCCGAACTCCTCAAGGTCCTGCGTACCACCTCCTGCCCTTGCGGCTGCCCCATGCAGATCGCGCAGTGCCGCGTCGAAGACCCCGCCTGCGGCACCAGCCGTGCGCTCGCCAATGACGCGGTCGCCGCCGCCATAGCCGGCAAGGATGTCCGCAAGACCCTCGAAGCTTCCCCGCAAACGAAGGCCGCCGCCAACCGCAACCGCCTGCTGCTCGACCCGGTCACCATCCGCCTCGATGGAGCCCCCTCGCGCGGACCGCAGAACGCCCGCATCACCCTCGTCGAGTTCTCCGATTTCCAGTGCCCCTACTGCATCAAGGCCATTAGCCACCTCGAAGCCGCGCTCAAAGTCTTTCCCCAGGACGTCCGGCTCGTCTATAAACATTTCCCCCTCGACTCCCACGGCCAAGCCCGCCTCGCCGCCCAGGCCAGCCTCGCCGCGCATCAGCAGGGTAAGTTCTGGCCCATGCACGACCGCCTCTATCAGCAGGCCCGCCAGATCAACCGCATGAACATCCTCAACTGGGCCAAGGACCTCGGGCTTGATATGCCCCGCTTCGTCACCGCCCTCGATTCGCCACCCATAAAGGCGCAGGTGGAAGGCGACATCGCCGAAGGCGACCGTATCGGCGTCCAGGGTACGCCCACCGTCTTCATAAACGGCAAAAAATACCAGGGACCGCTCGACCCGGAGGCCTTCCTTCCCGTGATCACGAAAGAGCTTACCGGTCGCTAGCCGCCGCCTACAGCATCGTCTCCGCCGTCACCGGCTTCTGCCGGATCTCCATGCAGCCCCGCCCCGTCGGCAGGACTTTATCGGGATTCAGCAGACAAGTCGGGTCAAACAGGCTCTTGAACTGCCCGATCAGATCGAGCGTATCCGGCCGGAACAGATCCGTCATCAGCTCCATCTTTTCCATCCCCACCCCGTGCTCGCCCGTAATCGAGCCACCCACCGCAATGCAGTACTTCAGGATGTCCTCCCCGGCGTGCTGCGCCTTTTCGAGCTCCCCCGGCTTCCGCGCGTCAAACAGAATGATCGGGTGCATGTTGCCGTCCCCCGCGTGGAAGATGTTCGAAATCGTCAGCCCGTACCGCTCGCCAATCCGGCCAATCTCCTCAAGCGTCGCCGCAATCTTCGTCCGCGGCACCACCCCGTCCTGGACATAGTAGAACGGGCTCAGCCGGCCCACGGCGCCAAACGCATTCTTGCGCCCCTTCCACAGCAGCGCCCGCTCCTCTTCGCTCTTGGCGATGCGGAACTCGCGCGCTCCGCACACCAGGCACGCCTCCCGCACCTGCTCCACCTGCTCCTCCACCGCCTCCCGAATGCCCTCGAGCTCAATCAGCAGCACCGCCGCCGCATCGAGCGGATAGCCGGCGTGTGTCGCCTCCTCCACCATCCGCAGCATCACCCCGTCAAGCATCTCCACCGCCACCGGCGTAATCGCCCGCGCCGTAATCTCGCCCACCGCGTTCCCCGCATCGGCCGCCGAATTGAAAATCGCCAGCGTGGTCTTGACGAGCTCCGGCTGCCGCATCAGCCGCAGCACCACCTTCGTCACCAGGCCCATCGTCCCCTCCGAGCCCGTCATTAAACCCACCAGGTCATAGCCCGGCAGATCCTGCTCGGCGCCCCCCGTCGTGACCACGCTCCCATCGGGCAGCACCAGCTCCAAACCAAGCACGTGATTCGTCGTCACGCCATAGGCCAGTGTATGCGGCCCGCCGGCGTTCTCCGCCACGTTGCCGCCAATCGTACACGCCCGCTGGCTCGACGGATCCGGGGCGTAAAAATACTTCTGCGCCTGCACCGCCAACGTCACGTCCAGGTTCACCACCCCCGGCTGCACGGTAATCCGCTCGTTCTCCAGGTCGATCTCGAGAATCCGGTTCATCCGCGCAAACGAGATCATAATCCCCCCGCGCCGCGCAATCACCCCGCCCGACAGCCCCGTGCCCGCGCCGCGCCCGACAAACGGAATGCCCGACTCCCGCGCCAGGTTCACAATCGCCACCACCTCGGCCGTCTCCCGCGGAAAAACCACCGCGTCCGGCTTATGCTTGTCCACCCCGCCGTCGTACTCGTACAGCGTCAGATCCCCCGGTTGGTCGAGCACACCCTTCTCGCCCACCAGCTTCTTCAGTTCCTTGATCACCGTGGCCGGAATCATCGAATATGGCTCTCCAATCGCTTCAACAGCGCCGGCTCCATCCAATCGCGGTCGGCGATAAACTTCTCCACCACCGTCCCGTCCGGCGTAATCACGTAGGTCTCCGGGTATTTGAAGGTGCCGTACTCGGAGGCAATGTCGGCGGCCGGGTCATGCGCTACCTCGAAGGAGAGTTTGAACCGCCGCAAAAAATCGTCGTAAGCCTTCTTGTCCTGGTCCACCGAGATCCCCAGCACCACCACGCCCTTCGGCCCCAGCGTGCGCGCCATCTGATTCAGACTCGGCAACTCGGCGATGCAGGGCGGGCACCACGTCGCCCAGAAGTTCAGCACCAGCAGCTTGCCGCCGAAACTGGCGCGCGTCATCTGCGTCCCCCGGCTCGACGTCACCGCGAAGTTCGGCGCCTTGTCGCCAACGTTCACCAGCCGCTCGCGCATCGAATCGCCGATCAAGCCGACCAGCGCCAGCGCCAGAACGCCGGCCGAAATCTTCAACCACCTGTCCGGGATTTGCATGGGCCTTAAAATAACTAGTGTATCGCTGTACTCGTATCCCGCATCCAAATGTCTGTAATGCTAATCACGCGCCGCGTTGAATTTTCCTCCTCCCACATCTGCCGCAACCCGCTCCTGTCCGAGGAAGAGAATCAGCGCCTCTACGGTCCCGCCGCCAACGCCAACGGCCACGGCCACAACTACGTACTCGAAGTCACCCTCGCCGGAGAGGTCGACCCCGTTACCGGCATGATCTACGACCTCAAGGATCTCAAGGACGTCATGATGGAGGAGGTCGTCGATCCCATGGACCATCGCCACCTGAACTACGAAGTCCCCCCCTTTGACAAGGTGATCCCCACCACCGAAAACCTCGCCGTCGAGATCTGGAACCGCCTCGACAAACGCTTTCAAAGCGGCCCGGCCCGCCTGCATACCGTGCGGCTGTTCGAGACCGAAGATACCTGCGTCGAATATCAGGGGGCCTGATGACCATCAGACTAACCCGCAACTACCGCTTTGTCGCCTCCCATCGGCTCCATCTGGACCACCTGAGCGAAGAGGACAACCAGAAGCTGTTCGGCAAATGTAACAACCCCTACGGTCATGGCCACAACTACGTGGTCTCGATCACCGTAAAAGGGCCGATTGACCAGCGCACCGGACTCGCCGTCTCCGTCGCTGACCTCGATGCACTCGTGCAGCACGAGGTTATCGACCGTTACGACCATCGCTATCTGAACTTCGACGTACCCGACTTCACGTCCAATCCGTCAACCACCGAGAACATGGCCTTCGCCATTCGCGATCATCTGCTGGCCAACTGGCAGAAGACGCTCGGCGCCGGCGCCCCGCAACTCATCGATGTAAAGGTTCAGGAAACAAAACGCAACTCGGTAACTCTCGCCCTCATCAATTGAAAGAGAATGAAGCAACGTAAAGCCGTGGTAAAAATTATGCCCGTCTCGCAGCAGGTCGACATTGCGGCCCATGCCAAAGAGATCCTCTCCGGCTTGGGTGAGGACCCCTCTCGTGATGGGCTGCTCAAAACGCCCGAACGGTACGAAAAGGCGATGCGCTTTTTGACCTCGGGCTATCAGGCCGATGTGGAGAAGCTGATCAACGGCGCGCTGTTTGACGTTGACTACGACGAGATGGTGGTCGTCAAGGACATCGAGTTCTTCTCGATGTGCGAACATCACATGCTGCCCTTCTACGGCAAGGCCCACGTGGCCTACATCCCCAATGGGAAGGTCGTCGGGCTCAGCAAGATTCCGCGCATTATCGACGTCTTTGCCCGCCGCCTCCAGGTGCAGGAGCGTATGACGCAGGAGATCGCGCATACCCTCATGAACACCCTCCAACCGCGCGGGGTCGGCGTGGTGGTCGAAGCCCGTCACTTCTGCATGATGATGCGGGGCGTCGAAAAGCAGCACTCCGCCACGGCGACCAGCGCCATGCTCGGCGACTTCCGCAACAAGGAAACCCGCAGCGAATTTTTGTCCCTCGTTCGGCACACCTCGCTCCGCGACTAGTAAACTGAAAGGAGCATGTCTGTTCCTTTTCGTTACTTCACCACCCCGGACCTGTTTGGTGCACCCGTCCAGGTAGAGTTCCGGTGGATCCAAAATGGCATCGCCATCCGGCACGCCGACACGGTGGATGTAAAGTTTGAGATTGTCAGTGAGGGGCAGCGCGAAGAAAAAATCCTCGCGCTGCCCCATCCTGTTCTGCTGCGCGTCTCCGCCGAGGCGGGACACCCGGTCACCGATCCCTGGTGCAGCCGTTTGGCGGCGCTGCACCTCCGGTACATGATGGAAACGGGGGATGATCTGGAAAAACCGTTGGTCACCTTGACGGCGCAGCAGATCGCCCGGTACGCTGAGCAACTCAAAGCGGAATTGACCCAGGCGGAATTGACCTAGGCGAATGATTTCGTATAAATGTGAAACGGTGGAGCGCAAAAACCCATGGTGAACTGTCCCCAGTGTGACGCCCTGATCGATGTGGATGAGGATGAACTCGACGCAGGCGATGTGATTGAATGCGAGGAGTGCGGTTCTGCGTTGCGCGTACTGAGTACCGATCCTCTCGAGTTGGAGGCCGATGCCGACGACGAGGACGAGGATGATGAGGACTTCGACGACGACGAGGACGAGGACGACGAGGAAGATGAGGACGATGACGAGTTCGAAGATGACGAACTCGAGGATGATGAGGATGACGACGAGAAGGATTGGTAGCCTTCGTCTGCTTGTTCTCGGGCTGCTTGCTCTGGGGGCCGGCGCCGGCCGGCTTCCGGCTCAGGAAAAAGCAGCCTACTCGGTCATCGCCGGAACCGTCTTTCGCGAACCCGGCTTTGCCCTTCCCGGGGCGGTCGTTACCCTCGAGGCGGCGGAAACGCCGGCCAAAGGCAAGCGTTTCAAGCCCCAGAAGGTGGTCAGCGACCGGCATGGCGAGTACGGGTTCCGCCTCTCGCCCACCGAAGCCAAATTCAAGCTCACCGCCGCCGCCAAAGGCTTCGTTCCCCAGGAAAAAGAGACGACGGCCTCGCCCGGTGTCCGCGTCGATGTCTTCTTCGAACTGAAACCGGAATCCAGGTAGAATTGTGGGTAGGCTTATGCAATCTCTGACCTCCGCTGTCGTGTCGACCGTTGTCCTGACCTTGGTCCTGTTGCCGCCCGCCGGGGCGCAACAGCAGGGCGGACAGCAGTCCGGCGGGTCGTACGGCAACTGGCTGCCGGGCAGCGGCAACAAGAAGCAGGACAAGGAGAGCGCCAACACCCGCGCCGTGCAGGGCTCCGTCAAAACCCCGGACGAGAATGTCGCCGAAGGCGCCGTCGTCCAGATCAAGAATACGAAGACGATGCAGGTCCGCAGCTTCATCACGAAAGCCGATGGCATCTTTACTTTCGCGGGGCTGAACGCGGGCGTCGATTACGAGCTGAAGGCCACTTTCCGCGGCATGGAGAGCGCGGTGCGCACCGTCAGCACCTTCGATGATCGCAAGCGCGTGATTATCAATTTGCGGCTCGAGCCGAAAAAATGAACCGCCGGGCGTTCTGCAGCGCCTGGCTCGGCCTCGCCGCCCCGGAAGGCGAGATTACCATCGTCCTGTTTCTGTCCACCATCTGCCCGGTCTCGAACGCCTACACCGACCGGATTCAGGCGCTCATGAGCCGCTACGCCGGTAAGCCGGTACGTTTCCTGCTTCTGAATCCCAATGCCAACGAGTCCGAAGAGGAGTGCCGGGCCTACTCCCGCGATGTCGAGTTTCCCACCCCGCTGCGCAAGGATGTCGACAACCGGATGGCCGACCGCTACAACGCCCGGATGACGCCCGAGGCGGTCCTGCTCGACCCGGCCGGCGCGGTCCGCTATCAGGGCGCCATCGACGATGCCCGGAACCCGGCCCGTGTCCGAGTCGAGGGACTCCGCCAGGCCGTCGAGGCCCTCCTTGCCGGACAGCCTGTGCCGGTAGACCGCTTGCGCGCCTTCGGCTGCTCCATCAAGCGTGGAAGAATCGTGTAAGGAATCGATCATGAAACTCCTGCTCTTGTCGCTCTTCGCGGCGCTTCTCCCGTCGGCCGCGGCCGACGCCCCGCTGACCAAGCTCAACGAAGCCGGCTACGCCAAGCTCATCGCCGCGCAGAAGGGCCAGGTACTCCTGGTCGACTTCTGGGCGACATGGTGTACGCCCTGCCGCAAAGAGATGCCGCTCGTAGCGAAACTCGCCGCCCGGTTGCAGGCCAAAGGCTTCCGCTTGGTGACTATCTCCTCGGATGAACTCGAAAATGAGCCCGCCGCCCGCGCGTTTCTGAAAGACGCCGGCATCGCCGGCGCGAGCTACATCAAGGCCGCCAAGGACGATGACGCCTTCATCCGCCAGATCGATCCCAAGTGGGGCGGCGAACTGCCGGCGCTTGTTCTCTACGACCGGACGGGCAAGAAGGTGAAAATGTGGAAGGGGGAGACGGCCGTTGCCGACATCGAGGCGGCGGTCGTCAAGCTGTTGTAGCGATGTCCGGGTTGCGGATTCTCGATCAATCCGTTGCCGCCCGCTGCGCGGCTACCGTGGCCGCCGTGCCCGATTGGCCCTGCCGCGCCGGATGCGCCGATTGTTGCCGGTCCCTGGCCCAACTGCCCGCGCTCACCGCACCTGAATGGGACCGGCTCGAAGTTACCGTGCCGCCGGAGTCAGCCGCCGCCGTGGCCGGCAGGGTCGCCACGGTCTTGCGCCAGGCCTCCGGCCCCTGGCTCGACCCCGATCGCAGCGTCTGCCTGGTCTATGAGGCCCGGCCGCTCGCCTGCCGCACCTACGGCTTCTACGTCGAGCGCGGCCAGGGTCTCTATTGCCGGCGCATCGCCGAACGCGTCGATCGGGGCGATCTTCCCGATCTCGTCTGGGGCAATCAGGGCGCCATCGATGCGCAACTCGACTTGCTGGGACCTCGCCAGACGCTTCGGGAACGATCCGGCGCGGCCGGTCCCGCTTCGATGCCCTCTGCCCGATTCGAAGCGTGCTCGTGACCGGGAGTGGGCTCTTACAAACCCATCGGCCGGGCGGTGGGTTCGCCGTGGCGGCCGGGATCACCCTCGGTCTGGATCAGGTTCCGGTGAAG
Source organism: Bryobacteraceae bacterium CoA2 C42 (assembly GCA_019931245.1). Lineage (GTDB taxonomy): Bacteria > Acidobacteriota > Terriglobia > Bryobacterales > Bryobacteraceae. Next base: position 5,716 of record JAINDL010000067.1, on the reverse strand, counting down.
GCGAGGATGGATTGCGACATCGGGCGACGCGGGAGAACATCGGGGTTGGCCGCGCGGGAGTCTGGATCGGCCGCCGCGCCGCCTAACTGGCGGCCTTCGCCAAAGCATGGGGCGTCACCGCAGCCGAACTGTTCCCGTTGTACTCGCCGCCCGGCAGACTCGTCAGCTTGCGGGTAATGGCAAATTTCACCAGACCGGCCACATCATGGATATCCAACTTGCGCATCATGCTCGCCCGGTAGGTATCGATCGTCTTCGGGCTGACCGCAAGACGCGCGGCAATCTCCTTGGCGCGGTGCCCCTCGACGAGCATCGTGAATACCTGGTGCTCGCGCGCCGAGAGCATTTCAAACGGATCCTCGTTCTCCTTGCGATTGCGGTGCGCGGCGAAAATCTTGTCTACCTCAACAGCCGGAGAGATGTACACGCCGCCGGCAGTTACCTGTTGCAGCGCATCCATCAAATGACGCGCCGAACCGCTCTTCAGCACAATGCCGTGCGCTCCGCAGCGCAGCGCTTCAATCACCGTCTTGCGGTCGCTCCGCGCCGTCATCAACACAATGCGCGTCGGACAGTTCCGCTCGCGGGCCTGGTTGAGCAGCTCCAGCGTGTGCAACTCGGGCAGGTCGAGCTCGAGCAGCGCCACCTCCGGACTCTTTTGCAGCATCAGCCGCAGGGCGGTCCCGCCGTCGGCGCACTGGTCGGCAACCTCGAGGTCGGGGTTGCGCTCGCAGAGAGCAACGAGAGCCTCGCGCAAAAGTTGTTGCGGTTCAGCGATGAGGATGCGGACTGGTTTTCGATCTGGCATGACCCTACGCGAGGTAGTAGGGGACCGCGGAAAAAATTCTCAAGAAAAACTACGCACCGCTCTAGTTTCGTCGTCGTGCACCTCAAAGACGGTGTACAGCTTGGTGATCTGCAACAGATCTTCGACGCGTTTGCTCAGGTTGAGCAGCTTGAACTGGCCCTGCTGGCTGGTGACGGTCGTGAAACTGTAGACGAGCTCCCCCACCCCGGACGAGTCGATGTAGCTGACGTCACCCAGATTCATGAGGAGCTTTTTGTTGCCGGCGGCGACCAGGCTCTTGACGGTGTCGCGGAGCAGGGCCGAGCCTTCGCCGAGGGTAATCCGGCCCACGGCATCGATGACGGTAACATCGCCAACCTGGCGGGTAGTGAATCGAGCACTCACGGTACTTATCTCCCTGTTTCGGACGCGTATTTGACCAAGACTACTTCGGCGCCCCCCGCGGGCGACCGCTTGACGCTGAACTCGTCGACAAAGGCCTGCATCAATAGCAAACCACGACCGGATTCGCGCATCAGGTTCTCACCCCGCGTGGGGTCAGGGACCTGATTCAGGTCGAAGCCCTGGCCCTGGTCGATGATGGTGACGCGGATGGCGTCGCCTTGCGCTTCGAGGATCAGCCGCACCTGCTTATTCGGGCTGTAAGCGTTACCGTGCGCGACAGCGTTGACCATCGCTTCGCGGATGGCCAGCCCGAGGTCCATCCGCGCGTCTTCATCAAACCCCAGGGTGGCGGCGGATTCGACGACCATGGCTTCGGCCGAGTCGACGCTGGCGAGATTGGACGCAAGCAGCGTATCCGTAAATCCAGTCATGTGTCTTTCTAGACGTTATCAGAAGCGAAGGCCCGGCGTGGGCGGGGGTGGCGAGCGGATTCGGTTTGTAAAGAAAGGTTAACCAGAGTATTAAGAATACGTGATAGCATTTTTTACACTGGGCTGTAACGATTCGCTCTCGCATTAGGCCCAAATTCTCACTAGGGGTTTTCCATGATGAAACGATCTTTACAGGTCGGCGCCATGGCTGCGCTCTGCTCTCTGGCCGGCTGGGCCCAGGAGTTTCGCGCGACCATTACCGGCCGGGTCCTCGACGGTTCCGGCGCGCTGATCTCCGGCGCCACCGTCAAAGCCGTCAACGCCGGCACGAACGAAACCAGCACCGTAACGACGGACTCCTCCGGCGTCTATTCCATCCCGTTTCTGCGTCCCGGGCAGTACACCGTAACCGCCACGCAAGCCGGATTCAAGACCGCCGTGCGCAGTAACATCACCCTCGCCATCAGCCAGGTGGCGGGTATCGACATCACGATGGAGGTCGGCCAGCTGACCGACTCGATCACCGTCGAAGCCAACGCGGCTGTGCTCGAAACGCAGACCGCTTCGCGCTCGGGTGTTATCGACACCAAAACGATTGCTGACCTGCCGCTGAATGCGCGCAACCCGTTTATGCTGGGTGCGACGCAGGCCGGCGTCACCTTCCGCGGCGCCGCCATCTGGCAGCGTCCGTTCGACAACGGCGCCATCGCCGAATGGTCCATCAACGGCGGCCAGCAGAGCCGCAACGAATTCCTCATGGACGGCGCGCCCAACAACGCGCAGCTCGGCGGCAACAACATCGCCTACGTGCCCGTCGTCGACGCCGTGCAGGAGTTCGCCATCCAAACCAACTCCTACGATGCCGCCTACGGCCGTACCGGCGGTGGCGTCGTCAACGTCATCCTGAAGTCCGGTGGCGCGCAGCACCATGGCTCCGCCTTCGAGTTCCTCCGCCGCGCCCCGCTCAACGCCAACTCGTTCCAGAACAACGCCCGCGGCCGCACCAACGGCGTCGAAAACGCCCCCCGTCCCAACGGCAACATGGACCAGTACGGCGTCCAGGTCGACGGACCAATCTTCTTTCCGAAATTGCTCAAGAAAGAGAGCCCCGTTAAGCTCTTCTACATGGGCGCCTACGAAGGCTACCGCGAAGGAACGCCGAACCCCCTGCGCAACAGCTTCGCCCAGCCCGAAATGCGGACCGGCGACTTCAGCCGGATGACCCAGCCCAACGGCCAGCCCATCCGCATCTTCGACCCCCTGAACTCCACCCTCGACGCGAGCGGCAACCCCATCCGCATGCAGTTCCCCAACAACCAGATTCCCGCCAGCCGCATTGACCCGGTCGCCCGGCGCGTCATGGCCTTCATGCCCACGCCGAACAACATCGAACCCAGCCAGCGCTATTCCACCACCAACTTCATCCTGCCGACCTACGTCAACCAGGACGACTTCTATAACCTCATCCTTAAGTTCGACTGGAACTTCGGCGACAAGCACCGCAGCTTTATCCGCCATGCCTCCAACGACCGCACCGAAGAGCGCTGCTCGAACGGCATCTGCGCCGGACCCGGCATGGACGGCCAGCAGCCCTTCCAGCGCATCAACGACGCCTACGTGCTCGACTGGGTCTCCACCATCAACCCCACCACCGTGCTCAACGTGCGCGCCTCCTACAACCGCTTCATCGAGAAAGGCTTTGGCCGGGACAACGACAAGTTCGACCTCACCAGCCTCGGCCTGCCCTCCTCGCTCGTGAACCAGCTACCCTCGCCCGCCTACTTCGGCCGCTGGAACCTGAACGGCTACAGCCCGCTCGGCCGCGGCCAGGGTATCAACATCACCAACAACTACAGCATCACCGGCAGCCTCACCAAGAACGTCCGCAGCCATACCCTCAAGGGCGGCGTCGATCTGCGCCGGATTCACTTCATCACCCAGAACAGCGGCAACATCCTCGAGTTCACCTTCAGTGATCAGTGGACCCGCCGGAACTGGAACCAGGCCGAAGCCGACTCCGGCGACTCCTTCGCCAGCTTCCTCCTCGGCATGCCTGGCGGCTTTGGCGGCGACCGCACCGTGGGCGGCCAGCAGTTCTTCCCCCTGTACCCCTTCTACCAGAACTGGTACACCGCCCTCTACTTCCAGGACGACTGGAAGGTCAGCCGGAAACTCACGCTGAACCTCGGCCTGCGCTACGACATCAACGCCCCGGCCAGCGAGAAATACAACCGCATCAACCGCGGCTTCGACCCGGCGGCCTCCTCGTTGACCGTACCCGGCCTCAACCTCCGCGGTGGTCTGCAGTTCGCCGGCGTGGGCAGCAACGCGGCCAACTCAGGCGACCTGTACCGGAACACCTGGCAGCCCCGCATCGGCGTGGCCTACCAACTCACCGACCGCCTCGTCCTCCGCGGCGGCTTCGGCCGTTACTACATGAACCCGAGCAACAACAACCTCCGGAGCCTGGGCTTTGAAACCAACACCCCGGTCGTTGCCAGCCTCGATGACGGCCGCACCCCGATTGCCGGACTGCTCGCCAACCCGCTGCCGAACGGCTTTGCCCGTCCCGCCGGCGCCGGCCTCGGTTCGGCCACCTTCGTCGGCCGCGACTTCAACCACTGGACACCGAACTTCAAGCTGCCGGGAATCGACCAGTTCTCGCTTGGCTTCCAGTACCAGGTGAACACCCGGAGCGTGCTCGACGTCAGCTACATCGGCAGCCGGACCCGCAACCACGAAACCGAGATCGCGCGGAACATCCCCAGCGCCGCGTTCATGCGGCAGTGCGATGCCCTCCAGGGCGGCATCCCCAACTTCTGTAACGACCAGCTGCCGAATCCGTTCCGCGGGAACACGGCCTTCACCGGCACCCCGTTCTTCACGGCTTCGACGCTGTCCCGCTACCAGTTGAACCGGCCGTTCCCGCACTTCAACGGCAACCTGCTGCAGCAGGGTTTGAACGACGGCAACATCAGCTACAACTCGCTGCAGATCAACTACAACGTCCGCATGAGCGGGCTGATGATTACGACCAACTACACGTGGTCGCGGATGCTCGAGCAGTGGGGCTTCACCGACCCGTTCAACCGGGTCGAACAGCGCAGCCTCTACTTCAACGACCGCCCGCACGTCTTCAAGCTGACCGCGTGGTATGACCTGCCGTTCGGCAAGGGCAAGAAGTTCTCGAGCAACATCAGCGGCCTCGCCGACAAGTTCATCGGCGGCTGGCAGGTCAACAGCTTCTTCCAGTGGGCCTCCGGCGAGCCGGCCGACTATCCGGCCAACGTACTCCCGCTCCGCGATTCGAGCGTGAGCAACATCAACTGGAACCAGCATCAGGTCCGTGGCTTTGGCAACTGCGTCGTCCGTCAGAACAACGATGGCTCGCGGACGCCGATGCCCTATTCGGTGGCCTCGGGCTGCGGTACGGACCTGACCAAGTACGACTGGCTCTGGGTGGGTGACTACTCGCCCGGTCAGACGGCTCCCGGCCGGCAGACGCCCAGCCGTATGCCCGGCCTGCGCAAGCACCGCGTACCCACGCTGGACGCTTCGCTGCTGAAGACCACCCGCTTCGGCGAGCGCTACAGCTTCCAGTTCGGCTTTGAAGCCTTCAATGCGATCAACAAGTACTACTTCGGCCGCAACGACAGCTTCACCACCAACCCGAACGACGCCAACTTCGGAACCCTGTTCCCGGCGTTGACCTCGAACCAGAACTTCAGCCCGCGCACCATGCAGGTCCGCTTGAAGTTCCGCTGGTAAAGCGCACAGGCCGAAGCGAGTCCGTTGTGCGCGTGTTCTAAAAAAGCGCACAGGCCGCTTCGGCCCGGCACCAAAGGGCGAGGAACCCGCCCCTCCTGCCGGGCCGAAGCGAGTCCGTTGTGCGCGTGTTCAAAAGAGCGCACAGGCCGCGCAGGCCCGGCACCAAAGGGCGAGGAGCTCGCCCCCCCTGCCGGGCCGAAGCGAGTCCGTTGTGCGCGTGTTCAAAAAGAGCGCACAGGCCGCGCAGGCCCGGCACCAACGGGCGAGGAACTCGCCTCAGCTGCTGGGCCGAAGCGAGTCCGTTGTGCGCGTGTTCAAAAGAGCG
>JAINDL010000108.1 GCA_019931245.1 Bryobacteraceae bacterium CoA2 C42 | reverse complement strand
GCTCACCGACGGATAATCCACCGCCAGATCGAGAATCGTGTTCGTCAGAATTTCGGCCACCGCCGCCCGCGCCACAAATTTGTGGTCGGCCGGAATCACGTACCAGGGCGCGTGCTTGGTCGTCGTCGCCGCCAGCATCTCTTCGTAGGCCGTCTGATACTTGTCCCATAGCTTCCGCTCTTCAAGGTCGCCGAGCGAAAACTTCCAGTTCTTGGCCGGCTTGTCCAAACGCTCGAGAAAGCGCCGCTTCTGCTCCTCTTTGGAAACATGCAGGAAGATCTTGATGATCCGCGTGCCGTTGCGCGCCAGATGCCGCTCGAAGTTGTTGATGTCCTCGTAGCGCTCCTCCCAAATGTTCTTGTGAATCAGCTCGGCCGGCAGCTTCTGCTTGCTCAGCAACTCCGGGTGGACCTTCACCACCAGAACTTCTTCGTAGTGCGACCGGTTGAAGATCGTAATGGTCCCCCGCGCCGGCGCCACCCGCATGCAGCGCCACAGAAACGAGTGATCCAACTCCTCGGCCGAAGGCGCCTTGAAGGCATGCACATGGCAGCCCTGCGGATTCAGCCCGCTCATGACGTGCTTCACCAGGCCGTCCTTGCCCGCCGCGTCCATCGCCTGCAGCACCACCAGAATGCTCCACTGGTCGCCGGCGTACAGCTTGCCCTGCGCCTCGTTGAGCAGCTCCAGGTTGCGCGCCATCGTCTCCTGCGTAATCGCTTCGGCCTCTTTGCCCTCCGGCCGCCAGGCCGTGTCGTGATCCTTCAGCCGGACCTTCTTGCCGGGCTTGAGCTTGAACTTGGCAATCCGTTTGGGATCGATCATCGCAGGCACAATATTACACTCAAAGTAGGCTATGGGTCTGTTCGCCGCCGCTCTTCTCGACACGCTCCTGCGTCTGGCCGCCGTCCAGCCCGAGGCGGCGTTCGACCGCGCCCCGGAACTCGCCGCCGGCCCCTGGCGCGAACGCGTGCAACGGGAGGCCTTCTTCGCCCTCGCCTCGAAGGACCCCCGCGCCGCCCACCGCCGCATCGGCGCCGTCCTCGACCGCGAGTGGCTCGCCGACCTGCCCTTCACCCTCGCCCTCGAACAGGCCTACGCCCTGCCCCCCGCCCCAGGCCAGGCGCTCCTCGAAGCCGCCGCCCGCCGCCAGCCCGAAGCCGCCCTGCGCGAAGCCGCCACCTGCCTCCGCTTTCCCTACGGCCGCGCGGTGCTCGGCGCCGCCATCGCCGAAGCCCCCGCCGAAGCCGCCACGCTCGCCGCCCGGCTGCCGGAACTAGCCGCCCTCGTCGAACATCGCAACCCCGTCACGGCTCCGTTTGCGCTGAAGCAGGTACCCTTCCGCGAACCGGTGCTGCCCGCCCTGCTCGACGCCTACCGCGCCGACCCCTCTCCCTACTGGCGCCGCGCCCTGGCCCCGGAAGCCGCCGAATTCTTCCGCCTGCTGCACCAGTCCGGCCTCGCGCCCCTCGCTGCCCTCGACGGCCCCCAGCGCCTCACACTGGCTTCGCTCGCCGCCGGCGAAGACGAACTCGCCGTCCTCCCGGCGCTGCTCGCCAAGCCCGAGGCCGACGCGCTGCCCGCGCCCATCCTGCGCCGCGTCCTGGCCCTGGCCGCAGAACTCGACCGCTTCGCCCCCTTCAACCGCAAGCCGCTGCTCGACCGCGCCCTGCAGAACCTCACCACCCTGCCCGACGCCCTCGACGCCGCTGTCATCCTCGGCGCCACCGCCTACCGCCCCCCCCTCGGCAACTCCCCCTTCGCCCGCCTCCTGCTCGGCCCCCCGCCCCCGGCCCAACTCCGGCTCGGCGCCGAGATCATCGAGCGGTTCGTCTTCCCGAACGACGACGACGGTGTCGAGTCCTTCGCCAGCTTCCGGGCCGCCTACGCCGGCGACCCGGCCTGGCAGTGGCAGGAAGCCGATGGCGTCGTGCGCCTCCGCGCCAAAGGGATTCTGCTGCTCGCCAATATCCCGCTTGACAGTGTCAAGTCGCCGGAGCAGGCGCCGGAGGCCGCCGGCCGGCAGCAGCGGGTCGAAGCCCTGCTGCCGCGCCCGCCCGAGATCCTCGTCCACCGCGGTCACGACTATCACCTCGCGGCCACCCTCCCGCTCATCCCCCGCTCCGCGCAAGTGGTCTTCCTCGGCAGTTGCCACGGCACGCAGGCGCTGGCCGAAGTGGTCGCCGCCGCCCCCCGCGCCCACATCGTCGCCACCCGCGGCATCGGCACCAAGGACGTCAACGACCCCTTTCTCCGCGCGATGAACGCCCACCTGCTGCGCCACGGCGGCCGGCTCGATTGGACGGCGCTCTGGCGCGACCTGCGCCACTCCCTCGGCGACAACGAACACTTCGGCGACTACATCCCGCCCCCCGCCAACGCCGCCGCCCACTTCCTGGCCCGCTACTACGCCTACTTCGACGCCCGGTGACGGATCCCCAGCCCGAGCGTCTTCCGCGCGTAAGCCACCCCGCGCTCGACATGGTCGCGCTGCTGATACTGCACCGCGCTCAAAAACTGCGGCGCCACCGGCTTGCCATAAAGGTCCTCGGTCACCACGTGCCCCTCGTACGGCCCGCCGCGCTTGGCCAGCGCCAGGAAGCGCACAAAGTCCCGCGCCCGGGCCTCCGGGAAGCGCTCCCAGTAAGCCGGGTCGTAAATTGGCAACACCTCGGGCGGCCGGCCCGTGATGGGCTTCACAAACAGGTGGACCCCCGTCGCCCGCGCCCGCACCGTGGCCACGATCTTCGGAAAATCCACGTTGCCTTCGCCCAGCGGCACCCACTGCACGGCGATGCCGCGCGGATGCTCATAAACCACCGAGTCCCGCAGATGCACCGTGATCGCGTAGGGCGCCAGCACCTCCACCGCGTGCAGCGGGTCCTCCATCACAAACACCGGGTTGCCCGTATCGAGATAGCAGCCCACCGTCTCCCGCCCGGCGGCCTCGAGCAGCCGCTGCATCTCCCAGGCCTGCAGATCCTTGTGGTACTCGAGGCCAATCTTCATGCCGGCGTCGAGCAGCTCCGTCCGTACCGCCCGGAAGATCGCGAGCGCCGTCTCGGTATGCTGCGCAATCGAGCCGGGCGGCAGGTGGGCCCGGTCGCTCGCCAGCAGCGCCCGCACGAGCGGCGAGCCCATGGCGCGCGCCCGCTCGATTTCTCGCCGCAGCTTCGTGATTTCGTCCGGGATCCCGGCCGGGGTGCGCGGCAGAATCACCCCGCCGCCGGTCTCAAGATGCAGCCCCAACTCCTTGGCCCGGCCCCTGACCCAGGCCCAGTGAGCAGAATCGTAGCGGCCCGGGTCGGCCGAATCCTGCAGAAAAATCGCGTCGAGTTGTAACTGGGCGCAGTAGTCGAGCAGTTGCGCGTCGGTCCAGCGCAGCGAACGCAGACAGTAGGTGTTGATGCCCAGGGGAATCATGCCGGGCAGCGCGGCCGCGGCGGCCATCGCGGTGCCCCCAAGGGCCAGAAGTTGGCGGCGAGTCATCGGTAGGATCAAATCTAACACGGGGGGCGGGATGATAAACTCGGGAAAATGATCGCCCGGCTCGGCCCCCTCTGTCTGCTCGCTTCCGCGCTGTTTGCGCAGGAACTCAAGATTTCGCTCGCTCCCGCTCCGGGCCAGGTGCTCCAGCGGGACGCCGATGGCCGCGCGACGATCAAGCTGGCCGGCACCGCCCTCCGCGCCGCCAACAAGGTCGTCGAAGCCCGCATTCTCAGCGGCAACACGCCCCTTGCCGGCTTCGACTGGAAGGCGCTCGAACGCGTCAAGGCCAACAAGTGGGAGGGCCTGTTGCAGGGCGTGCCGCAGGGCGGCCCGTACTCGCTCGAAGTCCGGATTGTGGCCGGAACGCCCGAAGTGATCAAGGATATCTACGTTGGCGACCTGTGGGTGCTCGCCGGCCAGTCGAACATGGAAGGCGTCGGTAATCTCGTCGATCTCGAAGCCCCCGACGAACGGATCCGCAGCTTCGACCAGACCGACGTCTGGGGCCAGGCCGTCGAGCCGCTGCACCGTCTGGTCGACGCCGCCGACCGCGTCCACTGGCGCAAGAACGCCGAAGGCCAGGTGGCGAAGCTGACCGGCCCGGCGCTTGAAGAGTACATCGCCAAGCGCAAGAAAGGCGCCGGCCTCGGCCTCCCCTTCGCCAAACAGATTCTGCTGCGCACCGGCATCCCCATCGGCCTCCTCCCTTGCGCCCACGGCGGCACGAGCATGGACCAGTGGAGCCCCGATCTCAAAGACAAGCAGGGCGACTCGCTCTACGGCGCCACGCTCCGCCGCGTCATCGCCGCCGGCGGCCGCGTGAAAGGCCTGCTCTGGTATCAGGGCGAGTCCGACGCCAGCCCCAAGGCCGCCCCCGAGTACAGCGCCAAGATGGAGAAGCTCATCGCCGCCTTCCGGCAGGATTTCGCGCAGCCGGATCTGCCCTTCTACTACGTGCAGATCGGGCGTCACGTGAACTACACCAACGCCGACGAATGGAACCAGGTGCAGGAGGCTGAGCGGAAGCTCGAAAGCCGCATTCCCCGCATCGGCATGGTCCCGGCCGTCGATCTCACGCTTGATGACGGCATCCACGTCAGCACGCCCGATCTCAAGCGGCTCGGGCGCCGCCTCGCCGACATGGTGACGCACGATCTGTACCCGGAGGTGGCCAAGTATCAGCCCTACAAGCGCGGTCCGCGCCCGGCCGGGGCCAAGCGCGACGGCAACGTGGTCCGCATCCTGTTCGCCGAAGTGAACGGCAAACTGGTGACCACGGGGCGGCTGAACGGTTTTGTGATTTGCGACGCGGCGGGCAAGCCGCTGCCGGTCGCCTTCCATCAGCAGATCGACCCGGCCGATGGCAACGCCGTGCTCCTCCACATTGGCCCGGCCCCGCTGCCGGCGGGGGCTACCGTCCGGTATGGCCTCGGCCGGGACCCTTACGTGAATCTCAATGACGAACTCGATATGGGAACCCCGGTCTTCGGCCCCCTGGTTATCGAGTAGCCGGCTGCCGCCGCTGGCCGGGGCGCCCATCGCCTTCTCCTTCACGGACCGCCTTTCTGTGCGGGGCGTCGAGATGGACGCCGCCGCGTTCCTGCGTGAGCGCCGCGTTGTGCTCGCCCGGCACCTGCGGGGCAGGGAACTGCGGCGCGTCACGGTTCACGAACTCTTCCACTTTGTCTGGTGGCGGCTGGGCAACCCCCCGCGCCGCTCCTGGGAAGCGCTGCTGCGGGCCGAACGCTCCCGCGGCGAAGCCGGCTGGTCCGCCGAGTGGCGCAAGGCCGCGCTGTCGGAGGCCGACCGCCGCGACCGCACCCGCCGCTGGCGCGAGTACGCCTGCGAAGCCTTCTGCGACTCGGCCGCCGCGCTCTGGGCCAGCCCCGCGCAATGCACCCTCGCGCCCCGCTGGCTCGCGCGGCGGCGGGCGTGGTTTCAAGCAACCTTGGGCCACCGGCCGTTGTCTATATAATTAAAGCTAGGAGCATTCCCTCTTGTATCGGTCTATCTTTCTCAGTGCCGCCCTGTTGGTGTTGTTGACCGGCTGCGGAAGCAGTCCGGAGACGGTGCGCGCGGCGGTGAAGCCCGTCAGCACGCGGAAAATCGCTCCGCCCATCACCCTGAAGGACGCCGATGGGAAGCCGCTCAATCTGGCCGACTACAAGGGCAAAGTGGTGCTGCTCAACTTCTGGGCCACCTGGTGCGGCCCCTGCAAGATCGAGATCCCCTGGTTCATCGACTTCGAAAAAACCTACCGGGACCGCGGCTTCGCCGTGGTCGGCGTTTCGATGGACGACGATGGCTGGTCGGTCGTCAAGCCGCACATGGCGCGGACCGGCATCAACTACCGCATGGTGATCGGGGATGAGCAGACCGCTATGAAGTACGGGGGCGTGGACTCGCTGCCGAGCACGTTCCTCATCGACCGCGAAGGACGCATTGCGGCCGTCCACATCGGTTTGGTCAGCAAGGGAGACTATGTCAAAGATTTGGAACAGCTTCTCGGCGCGGCTAAGTAGACTGGCGTTTCTGCTGCCGCTTGCGCTCTGCGCGCAGACCGAACTGTTGACCGTATCGGCCCCGCCGGTTACCGGAAAAAAGGCCGAGCCGTTTGTCGTGAAGGTGAACGTCCAGCTCAAAGAGGGGCTCCACTGCAACACCAACAAGCCCAACGATGAGCTGCTGATTCCGCTGAAGCTGACCATCGACAAAGGCGGCTTCGACGTGGTGAAGGTGGACTATCCGGCCGGTAAGAACGAGAAGTACTCCTTCTCCGAGCAGCCGTTAAACGTCTACACCGGCGCTTTCACGATCGCGGTGACCCTGAAGGCGAGGCCGGGTACGCCCGGCGGCCTCGCCATGGCCGGCGGCAAGCTGCGCTACCAGGCCTGCTCGGAGACCATGTGTTTTCCACCGAAGACGGTGGACGTCCGGATTCCGATCGACCTCCGTTGAAGACGCTGCTCATCCGGCCCGGCGCCATCGGGGATTGTATTGTCAGCCTGCCCGCGCTCGAACATCTGCGGAGCGAGTACACCGAAGTTTGGGTTCGTTTCGTCAATCAGCCTCTCCTTCGTTTTGCCGACCGCGTCGATTCGATCACGGCGACCGGTCTTGACCTGGTGGGGATTCAGACGCCGCCGCGGACCATGGAGCGCCTTGCGGAGTTTGACCGGATCATCTCCTGGTACGGCACCAACCACGCGGAGTTCCGCGCGGCGGTGCGCGGGCTGCCCTTCACCTTCCACGCGCCGCTGCCCCGGGATACGGGCGGGCACGCCGTCGACTTCTACGCGGCGCAGGTGGGCGCGGCGGCCGGGTTGACGCCGCGCATCCCCGTGGGCGAAGTGGCGCGGCGCAACGCCATCGTCATCCATCCCTTCTCGGGTTCGGCGCGGAAGAACTGGCCGCTGGCCCGCTTCCGAGAGCTCGCCGCGGCGCTGCCCTGGCCCGTCGAATGGACCGCCGGGCCGGAGGAACCGCTCGAAGAGGCCACCCGGTTTGACGACCTGTACGACCTGGCGCGCTGGCTGGCCGGCGCCCGCGGCTACATCGGCAACGATAGCGGCATCAGCCACCTGGCGGCGGCCGTCGGTGTGCCGGTGGTGGCGCTGTTCCGCCACGACAACGCGGCGGTGTGGTCCCCCCGGCCCTCGCATGTTAGACTCGTCAACGATGAAACGGCGATCTCTACTCTTACTCCTTTGTTTGGCCCTCTGTTCAACCCTCCCGGGCCTGGGGCAAAAGAAGATTGAGACGATTGCGGGCAACGGGCAGCCCGGCTATGCAGCCAACCAGATCAACAATCCCTACGGGCTCACGACCGGGCCGGACGGGGCGCTTTATATCTGCGAGATCGACAACCACGTCATCCGTCGCCTGGACCTGAAAACGGGCCAACTTTCTACCGTGGCGGGCAACGGCCGGCGCGGCTACTCCGGGGACGGCGGCCCGGCCACGGCCGCTTCGCTCAACGAGCCGTACGAGATCCGCTTCGACAAGCAGGGCCACATGTTTTTCGTCGAGATGAAGAACCACATTGTCCGGCGCGTGGACGCCAAGACCGGGATCATTTCGACCGTGGCGGGCACCGGCAAGCCGGGCTTCGGCGGCGATGGCGGCCCGGCCACGGCGGCGCTGCTGCAGCAGCCGCACAGCATTCAGTTTGATCCGGCGGGCGACCTGTTGATCTGCGATATTCAGAACCAGCGGATCCGGATTGTCGAAACGAAGACGGGTGTGATCCGCACCTGGGCCGGCACGGGCGAGAAGAAGCCGACGCCGGACGGTGCGCCGCTGGCGGGCACGCCGCTGTGGGGGCCGCGCGCCATCGACTTTGACGCCAAGGGCAACGCGTACCTCGCCCTGCGCGAAGGCAATCAGGTCTTCCGGATCAACCGGACGACGCAGCGGCTGGAGCACCTGGCCGGCACGGGCGAGAAGGGTTACGCGCCGGGCCCCGAACCGGCGAAGACAGCCAAGTTGAACGGGCCCAAGGGCGTGGCCTGGTCGCGGGACGGCGGGGTGTACCTGGCCGATACCGAGAGCCATACGATCCGGCGCATCGATCTCAAGTCGGGGATGATTGCCACGGTAGCGGGCGCGGGCGTGGCCGGCGACGGGCCCGAGACGAGTCCGCTCGAGTGTAAAATGAAGCGCCCGCACGGGGTGTACGTAGATAAGAAGGGCATCGTGTACATTGGCGACTCTGAGGCCCACCGGGTGCGGCGTCTACGCTGAGACGGGGTGACGGCCGGCGATCGGTCTTCGGTTTCGGCATGTGCGGGGTTCGGCATGTGCGGGGCTCGGCGGGAACGGGTGCGGGCCGGTGAGGCCGTCGCGCCGCCGGGAGGGCGTCTGCGCTGAGACGGGGTGACGAGGGGCGGGTGCCTTTGGGCTCGGCGGGAACGGGGTGCGGACCGGTGAGGCAGCGGACTACTTCATCACAATCGATTCCGGGTTGGCGTCGCGCCGGAGTTGGGCCACGCGGGCGAAGGCCTGCCGGGCTTCGGCGGCGCGGCCGAGCGCTTGCAGCGCGCGGGCGAGTTGATAGTGGACCGGGGCTTCCCGCGGGGCGCGCCGGGCCGCCGTTTCCAGTAGCGGCAGGGCGGCGGCGGCGTTGCCCAGCGCCAGATGGGCCTTGCCAAGATAGTAGGGAGTCCCCCAAAGATCGGGGCGGGCCGCCGCTACGGCTTCGAGCAGCGGGAGCGCCGGTTTGGGTTCGTTTTGCTGCACGTGCAACGCGCCGAGGAAGTAACGGGCTTCGATGTCATCCGGGTTCTCCGCCAGGGCGCGGCGCAGGGCGGCCGCCGCCTCCTCGTTGCGGCGGAGACTGATGAGCGTCTTGCCGGTCTCGAGGGCGTGGCCGGACTTCTCAAAGGCCGCGAGGGCTTTGTCGAACAGGGCGGCGTCGTACCAGACGCGGCCTTCGAGGTAGCTCGCCTCGGCCGGCGGGAGCATGGCGTAGAGCTTGGCGAGCGTGGCTTCGGCGCGGGGGAGATCCTGCTGCCGGGCATAAGCTAGGGACAGAAAGTGGTAGACGGCCGGGGTGGGGGGGAGCTGCTCGAGCGCGGCGCGGGCGGCGGCGACTTCGCCGGTCTGCAGTTGGCAGATGGCGTGGAGCTCGCGGGCCTGCGGGGTGGAGAGGCGGGCGAACAGGGGCTTGGCGGCGGCGTGATTATCGAGCTTGAGATAGGCCAGGCCGAGGTTGAGCAGCAGGCCGGGTTCGGCCGGGGCGAGGCGGAGGGCGCGCTGGTAGGTGTCGATGGCGAGGTTGGGTTTGTTTTGCCGGGAGTAGAGCACGCCGAGGTTACCGAGCGCGCCGAGGTTGGCGGGTTCGCGGCGGAGCACTTCGCGGAAAGCCGCTTCGGCCTCGGCGAGCCGGTTGGCCCGCAGGGCGTTGACGGCGGCTTCAAAGAGTTGCGGGGTGGTCTGGCCCTGCAGCAGAAGCAGGGCCAGACAGGTGACCAGGACCATGTTCTGAGGTTAGAACAGAACCTTGATCCCGAGTTGGATGGTACGGGGATCGCGCGTCGAGTTGATCTGGCCAAAGGTGCCGCGGGTGGCGGCGGTGGGGACCGTGCCGGGGTTGGGCACGCTCAGGCCGGTGTTGACGCCGGCCCACTGCGTTTGGTTGAACGTGTTGAACGTCTCAAAGCGGAGCTGCACGTTGACGCGTTCGAATATGGTGGTGGTCTTGATCATCGAGACGTCCCACTGGCGGATGCCCGGGCCGCGGAGAATGCCTTCGCCGGTGTTGCCGAGCGAGCCTTCGGCCGGCCGGGCGAAGGCGAATACATTGAAGTAGTCGAGTTCGCTCGGGTTGGGGTTGGTGACGCTGCCGCCGATGTAGTCGGCGCGGGGGCCGCCGCCGAGGGTGCCGGGGTTGCCGTTCGAAGTGATGGTGAGCGGCGTGCCGCCCCAGTAGCGGACGATGCCGTTGACCTGCCAGCCGTTGACAACGCCTTTGACGAAGCCGTTGGCGTTGGCGAGCTTGGGCAGTTCGTAGATGAAGTCGACGGTGACGATCTGCTTGCGGTCGAAGTTCAGCAGGCCGTACTCGCGCTTCCGGTCGAAGGTGTAGGCGAGGGCGTTGGTGTCGCCTTCGTTGACGCCCTGCGCCTTGGCCCAGGTGTAGTTGAAGTTGCCGGTGAAGCTCTTGGCGAAGCGGCGGGAGACGCGGGCCTGGAGGCCGTTGTAGTTGGACGTGGAGCCGAACTCGGTGAAGTTCACGCTGGCGTAGCCGCGGTAGGGGCGGAGCGCGTTGGCGACGCCGTTGACGGCGGTGAGCACGCCGGGCTGCAGGGTGGCGCCGAGCGGGAGCTGGTTCAGGTCGCGGCGATACTGCAGGTAGCGGCCGCGGTTGCCGATGTAGCTGATGTCGAGCGAGGTTTTGGCGCCGATTTCGCGCTGGACGCCGAAGCTCCAGGAGTAGATGGTGGGAATCTGCCCGGCCGCGTCGATGGCGACGATGTTGACGGGCGAACGGCGGCCGCCGGCGATGAGGCCGGTGTTGATGGCATCGACGTTGCCGGCGAAGACGCTGGGCTGGAAGGTGAGCGGCGGGTTGCCGAGGCCGTCGAAGTTGTTGGCGTTTTGGCGGATGCGTTCATAGAAGACGCCGCCGCCGCCGCGGATGGAGGTTTTGCCGTCGCCGAACGGATCCCAGGCGAAGCCGACGCGCGGGCCGAAGTTGTTCCAGCGGTGCTGGACGCCGCCTTTGGGCAGGCCGTTGGCGGCGCCTTCTTCCACCATGCCGTTGAACGGGTCGCCGGCGTTGGGGACGATGGTGCCAAGGGTGAGGCCGCGGTTGAGGTCGATCTGGGCGGCTTTGGCCGGGTCGTAGCGGCGGGGGTCGAAGTAGTTCTGGAGGAACTTGCCGTAGGTGTAGGTGGGACCGAGGTAGGCCCAGCGGACGCCGTATTCGAGGGTAAGTTTGCGGTTGACGCGCCAGGAGTCCTGGGCGTAGCCTTCGATGCCGTAGAAGCGGAAGGAGCCGTAGAAGCGGCCGTTGGTTTGGGTGACCGAGGTGTAGTTGCCGATCAGCATGTTGGCGAAGGTGTTGCCGGTGGAGATCGGGTTGTCGGCCGAGTCGCCGAAGTTGAAGCTCATGGCGTCGGTCCAGCTGGGCTGCTGGCCGTTCAGGTTCATGTTGAAGAAGCCGCCGAATTTGAGCGTGTGTTTGCCGATGTTTTTGGTGAGGTTGTCGGTCCAGGTGAACTGCCGGGCTTCCGAGAGCCAGCCGGCGGCGAAGCCGGGGTAGTTACAGCTGCCGACGCCGCAGTTGAAGCGGGGGAAGCGGCTGCGGAGGTTGGCGTCGGGGAAGAACTCGGGGAAGGTGAAGCCGAGCGAGGTGCGATCGTAGAGGGCTTTGTTGGCGTCCTCCTGCACGTCGACGAGTTGGGTGAGGCGGTTGTAGCTGAAGATGAATTCGTTGGTGGTGGAGGGGGAGATGACGTTGACGAGGTTATAGCTCCAGGAGCTGCCGGGCTTGCGGCGGAACTGGGGGAAGACCGGGTAGGGCGTAGAGGCGAAGATGCCGAGGCCCTGCTCTTCGTGGTTGGCGTCGTCGGCCCAGCGGAAGAAGAAGTTGGCGCGGTCGGAGATGGTGTAGTCGACGCGGGCGACCTTGCCTTCCTTGTTGAACTGATAGGTGTCCTGGAAGAAGGACCGGACGGTTTCCGGGACGTTGGGGGTGGGGACGGTGCCGGCGTAGTTGGCGCCGGAGAGCACTTTCAGGAAGGCCGGGGCGTTGCGGGCCCACTGGGTGCGGGGGACGATGTTACCGGGGTAGGGCTGGCCGCCGATGATGCGGCCGCCGGCTTCGCGGACCACCGTGCCGGGCTGGAAGACCTGGCCGATGCGGAAGCCGGTATCGACGCCCTGGGCCGTGAGGATGTTGCCGGCGCGGTAGAGGCGGGACAGGTCGCCGTTGAGCAGGTCCGGGTGGGGCAGGTCTACGAAGGAGCCGCCGCTGGGGCGGGTGGCGAGGGTCTTTTCGTAGTTGAAGAAGAAGAAGAGCTTGGGGTCCTGGCGGGTGGAGAATTTCGGAATCAGCAGCGGGCCGCCGAAGTTGGCGCCGAACTGGTTGAAGCGCAGTTTCTGGGTGGTGCCGGTGCGGTCGAAGGGCTGGCGGGCGTCGAGGGCGTTGTTGCGGAGGAACTCGTAGAAGGTGCCGTGGTAGTTCTTGCCGCCGGACTTGGTGTTGACCGAGATCATGATGCCGGGGTTGCGGCCGAACTCGGCGTTGAAGGTGGAGGTTTGGACGCGGAACTCGCCGACGGCGTCGAGGGAGATCTGCGTGTACTGGCCGTCGTTGGCGCCGACGTCGGTGTTGATGGCGCCGTCGAGGAAGACGTTGTTATTCGAGCCGCGGAGGCCGTTGACGTTGAAGGCGTCGGTGTTGTTGAAGGCGAGGCGGAAGTCGGTGCGGTCGTTCGAGACAACGCCCGGCAGGGTGCGCATGAGCGACTGGAAGTCGCGGCCGTTCAGCGACAGGTCGGTGACCTGTTTACTACTGATGGTGAAGCTCTTGTTGGCGGTTGAGGTTTCAACGAGCGGGACCTCGGCTTCGACCGTGATGGACTCGGTGGTGGCGCCGACTTCGAGCGAGACGCTGCCGAAGTTGAGAATCTGGTTGGTATCGAGTTGGATATCGGTACGGGTAAGTGATTTGAAGCCGGGGGCGGTGAACTTGAGGGTATAGAGGCCGGGCTGGATGTTGCCGAGTTGGAATCCGCCGTCGTCGATGGTGGAGACTTCGCGGACGAGGACGGACTTCCGTTGGTCGGTGGCGGAGATTTTCGCGCCGCGGATGGCGGCGCCGGATGGGTCGACGAGGGTTCCCTGAATGGTGCCGGTTTGGGCGAAAGCGACCGAAGCACAAACCAAGACGAGAGCTAAGTGTTTAGCGCGCATTACTGGTGATGGTACCAGCCCGTACGGGCCAGGGCAATCACCAAAGCCTCTAACTCCAATAAGTCTCGCCCGGGGCGAGATGCGCCTTCGCCGTATCGGGATTGAGTTCGATGCCGAGGCCCGGCTTCTCGGTGGCGGCGATGTAGCCGTCCTTGATATAGGGGCCGTCGAGGAGCAGTAACTGGTCCATCCAGTCGCCTTTGCCGGTGACGGTTTCGCAGGCGATGAAGTCGCGGATGCTGGTGGCCCACTGGGCGTTGGCGTAGGTGTTCACCTGGCTGCCGGTGTTGTGGGTGCCCATGGGCATGCCGAAGGGGGCGGCGAGATCGGCGATGCGTTTGGTTTCGAGGAAGCCGCCGGAGTTGCGGAGATCGGGGTGGAGGATATCGGCGCCCTGGTTGACGATGAAGGGGAGGAAGCCTTCGCGGCGGGCGAGATTTTCGCCCATGCAGATGGGCACGCGGGAGCTGGCGCAGAGGCGTTTCCAGGAGTCGGAGTAATCGACGAGCATCGGGTCTTCGAGCCAGACCGGCTTGATGTCGGCGACGGCATCGGCGATCTGGATGGCGGTGCGGACGTCGTACTCCCAGTGGCAGTGGACCATGATGTCGTGGTCCCAGCCGATGGCCTCGCGGCAGTTTTCAAAGCCCTTTTGGATATTGATCAGTTCCTTGGTCGAGAGAATGCGGTTGGTGTGCTTGTCGTGCGGGAAGCCGAACTTATGGCAGGTGAAGCCGGCGGGGTCGGCCTTGACCTTGGCGGCCCACTCGCGGCAGGAGGCTTTGTCGAGCATATTGGCGGGAGCGGCGTGGTCGTACATGCGGGTGCGGCTCGCGAAGCGGCCGCCGAGCAGGGTGGAGGCGGGGACGTTGAGGAGCTTGCCGGCGAGGTCGAACAGGGCCATGTCGATGGCGGAGGCGGCGCGGAGGAAGTTGTGGGCCGAGCCGTCGGTGCGGGAGCCGGAGAGGCTGGAGGCGCCCTGGCCGAGGAGGGTGAAGAGCTTGTCGGTTTCGAGGGGATCTTTGCCGACGAGCCAGGGTTTGAGGGAGAGGATCTGCTCCTTGACGCCGTAGCCGGGCGTGCCGTAGGCTTCGGCGATGCCGTAGACGCCGTTGTCGGCGGTGATCTTGACGAGGATGTAGGTGCGTCCTCCCTGGAGGGTCATGGTCTGGACGTTGGCGATTTTATGGCGCGCGACGGCGGCGGAGGCGAGGGAGAAAAAGGGCAGGGAAGCGAGGAGGGTGCGGCGGTGCATGCTCGGGCAATTCTACATCATGCGGGCGAGGCTACGGGATGCCGATGCTTGAGAGAATGAGGCCGAGGCGGCGGGCGTCGTTGGGAGCCTGGAAGGGCCGGTCGATCGAGAGGGAGACGGAGAGGTCGCCTTCGCCGGGGGGGAGATCGGCGGTGCGGATTTCGTAGGAACCGGGGCCGGGGAGCGTTTGGGAGTGGACCAGTTGGCCATCGACGGTGAGGGTGACGAGGCGGCCCGGGGCGGCATCGGGCACGTAGATTTTGGCGACGAGGGGGCCGGGCTTGCGCTGCAGCAGGACGGTGCCGCGGTCGGACATCCAGCGCCAGTTCTCGCCTTCGAGGTCGTAGATGCCGGAGACGATCTGGCTGGTGGCGGCGGGGTCGCCCATGGGGAGATAGCTGCGGGTGGGGCGCTGGGCGATGATGCCGGCGAGTTGGAGGCGATCGAGGGGGTGGGTGGTGAGATCAAAGGCCCGGAGGCCGTGCTGGGCGGAGGAGTAGGCGCTGCGGCCGTCGAGACAGATGAGGCAGAAGGGCAGGAGCGGGCGGACTTCGGCCTGTTTGGTAAGGGCGGCTCGGCCGCCGCCGGTGGTGAAGTTGACGGGGCTAGAGAGGGCGCTCGACAGCACGGCGTCGCCGGGTTGCACCGGTTCGCCGCGCAGGAGGGGCACGCCGCCCACGGCTTCGGCGTAGAAGCGGAGGCCCCATTCGGCGTTGACCCAGAGGCGGCCATCGGGCGGGGTGACGAAGTCGCGGTAGGCCTGCCCGTGCTGATAGTTGGTGAAGGCGAGCGCGGCAGAGAGGGCGAACTGCAGGGCGATGGCGGGGCGGGCGAGCGGGTAGCGGCTGGCGAGGAGGGCGACGGGGAGGGCGAGCGGGAGCAGGTAGCGGTTGGCGCCGGCGAAGAAGATGGCGAGGGCGGCGGCGAAGAAGAGGGCGATCCATTGGTGGAGCCATTCGGTCCTGGGCTTCAAAGAGAGCAGCAGGCTGGCGCCGAGGCCGAAGGGGAGCCAGAAGAGCGGGTGGGGATCGTAGAGAGCGCCGGCGAGGGCGAACGGGAGGGCGAGGCGCCAGTGGACGGGGAGCGTGGCGAGGGGGAAGATGAGCCAGCCGAGGTGCGTGGTGAGCGCGGCGGCGTTGCGGGCTTTGTTGATCAGGGATTGCAGCGCGTACTGCGAGAAGTAGCCGGTGAGGACCTGGGCGGGGAGGGTGCCGGTGCTGGAGCGTTCAAAGAGTTGGAAGGCGGCGATGGTGAGGGCCGGGGTGAGGGTGACGGGCCAGTAGCGGCGGTTGTAGAGAAAGAGGATGGGGATGAGGACGACGGACTGGTAGGCGGTGAGGGCGGCGAGCGCGAGCGGGAGGATGGCGAGCCAGGGGCGGTTGGCGGTGTAGAGGGCGGTGGAGAGGAGCCAGAAGGCGAGCAGGGGGACGTCGGTTTCGAGGCTATTGCCGTTGATGACGAAGGCGGGGGTGGCGAGGAAGAGGAGGGTGGCCGTGAGCGGATGGGGGCTGAAGCGGCGGGCGAGCGAGAGGGCGCTGAGCGCGGCGATGAGGGAGAAGGGCAGGTAGGCGGCGTGGAAGGGGACCTCTTTGATATCGCCAAAGAGGGCGAGGAGCGCGCCGAGGTACCAGGCGTTGAAGGGGCCGTGGGGGTGGCCCTGCATGGAGACCATCTGGCCTTCAAAGGCGAAGCGGGCGCGGAGGGGGTGGGCGGGATCGATCTGGGCGTGCTGGGCGCTGACGAGGTAGTAGACGTCATCGCCCTGGATGGGGTGGTTGAGATACGGCACGCGCAGGGCCAGGACGAGGGCGATGACCAGCAGCGCGTGCCGCATGGAGGGCTTAGCCGAGATAGGCCTGATAGTCGGCGGCGGAGAGGAGGCCATCGAGTTCGCCGGGGGCGGTAATCTTCACTTTGATGAGCCAGGCGCTGTCGTGGGGGGAGGAGTTGAGGAGTTCGGGCTGGGTATTGAGGTCGCTGTTGACCGCGACGACCTCGCCCGAGACGGGGGCGTAGAGATCGGAGACGGCTTTGACGCTCTCGACCGAACCGAAGGTCTTGCCCTGTTCGATGGTGGCGCCCGCTTTGGGCAGGTCGACAAAGACAATGTCGCCGAGTTCGGACTGGGCGTGATCGGTGATGCCGATGGTGCCGGATTCGCCGTCAACCAGAACCCATTCATGCTCTTTGGTGTAGCGGTAGTTGTCTGGATACATGGGTTATTTCGCTCGCTTGTAGAAGGGGATGGGGACTACGACCGCCTCGACGGGCTGCTGGCGGATACTGATCTCGATGGTTTGGCCGGGGGTAGCGTACGCTACGGGAAGGTAGCAGAGGCCGATGTTTTGGCCGGTGGTGGGGGAAGGGCCTCCGCTGGTGACCCAGCCGGCCTTAACGCCGTTCACGGCGACCTCGTAGCCATCGCGGGCGATGCCGCGGCCGGTCATCTTAAGGCCGCAGAGCTTGCGGGTGAGGCCGGCGGCTTTTTGTTCCGCGAGTTTGGCGCGACCGTTGAAGTCGCCCTTGTCGAACTTGACGATCCAGCTGAGCCCGGCTTCGAGCGGCGAGATGGTGGCGTCGATTTCGTGGCCGTAGAGGGCCATGGCGGCTTCGAGGCGCAGCGTATTGCGGGCGCCGAGGCCGGCGGGTTTGGCGCCGCGGCCGGTGAGTTTGGTCCAGAGGGCCGGGGCTTCCTCCGGAGCCAGATAGAGTTCCAGACCGTCTTCGCCGGTGTAGCCGGTTCGGGCGATGCGCGCGGGGACGCCGTCGACCTCGCCATCGACGAAATGGTAGTACTTGATGGCGGCGAGATCGACCGGGGTGAGCGGCTGCAGCGTGGCGAGGGCGAGGGGCCCCTGGAGCGCGAGTTGGGCCCAGCGGTGGCCGGCGTTTTCGACGGCGGCGTCAAAGCGGTTCTGGCCGACGATGTGGGCGTAGTCGGCGTCCTGATTGGAGGCGTTGACGCAGAGGAAATAGTGATCGGCGGCCACTTTGTGGACGAGAATGTCGTCGGCAAAGCCGCCGTGGTCGTAGAGCAGGCCCGAGTAGTGGGCCTGGCCGGTTTGGAGCCGGGCGGCGTCGTTGGACGAGATCCATTGGACGAGGTCGAGGGCCTGGGGCCCGCGGA
Organism: Bryobacteraceae bacterium CoA2 C42; assembly: GCA_019931245.1. Classification (GTDB taxonomy): domain Bacteria; phylum Acidobacteriota; class Terriglobia; order Bryobacterales; family Bryobacteraceae. The sequence continues at coordinate 15,882 of JAINDL010000108.1, read as the reverse complement.
TCTCGATTTCGCCCATGTGAGAGACGTCGAACAGGCCTACGGCGGTGCGGACGGCCTGATGCTCATCGAGAATGCCGGTGTACTGCACGGGCATGTCCCAGCCGCCGAAGTCCACCATTTTCGCGCCGGAATTGCGGTGCACGGCGTGGAGCGGGGTGGTCTTCAGGGGGGACGATCCAGGCATGAAAGCTCATTGTAGCAGCGGCGCCCTAAGTTGACAGAAACATAACGGATTCTTCATCGGCGTGCAATCCGGGCGGCGTAATCTCGGGCTCAATGGACGCCTTTCAAATCAAAGCGCTGCGGGAGTTCTACGCCCGGACGCGCGGCGGGGACGAGCGCGCGCTGACGCGCCGGATGATGGAGGAGTTGGGGGTGAAGCTGCACTGGCACGAAGCGGACCTGGCGCGGATTCCGCGGACGGGGCCGGCCGTGATCGTCTGCAATCATCCCTACGGCATGCTCGAAGGTCTCCTGCTGACCCAACTGCTGACGCCGCTGCGGCCGGACGTACGCATCGTCACCAACCAACTGCTCGCCGAGATCACCGAACTGAACCGGATCTGCATCTGGGTCGACCCGATTGCGGACCGCAGCCAGGCGGCGCGCTTCAACTCGCGCGGCCTGCGGGAGTGCCTGACGTGGCTGCAGGGCGGGGGACTGCTCGTGCTGTTTCCGGCCGGGACCGTCTCGACGATTGACGTCAAGCGGCGGGGCATCGTCGACCCGGCGTGGATTCCTTCGGCGGCGTGGCTGGCGCGCAAGACCGGCGCCGTGACCGTTCCCTTCTTCTTCTCCGGCAGTAACTCGTTGAACTTTCATTTACTGGGGCTTCTGCACGCCAAACTGCGCACCGCGGCCCTGCCGGCGGAGTTCCTGAACAAGCGCGGCCATCCCGTCGAGGTGCGCATCGGCCGCCCCGTACCGGCGGCCACGCTCGACGGTTTCGGCGATGACCGGACGGCGGCTGAGTATCTGCGTTCCCGCACCTACCTGCTCGCCAAGCGCGGCCGGCCGGCGGCCCACGCCACGCTTGGCGAGCAGGAGCCATTGGCCGCACCCGTCTCCCCCGATCTGCTCGCGGGAGAGGTGGCGGCGCTGCCGGCCAGTCAACTGCTTGAGGAGAGCAGGGAGCTGTCGGTCTGGTACGCCGCGGCCCGGCAGATCCCCGGCATCCTCACCGAGATTGGCCGCCTGCGGGAGGCTACCTTTCGCGCTGTGGGCGAGGGATGCGGACGGGCCATTGACCTGGATCGCTTCGACCGGCACTATCAGCAGTTGTTTGTCTGGAACCGGGAGCGGCGCGAGATTGCCGGCGGCTACCGGCTGGTGCATACCGCCGATGTGCCGCTGGACGATCTATACTCCCGCACGCTGTTCTGGTTCGACCGCCGGTTCCTGCAGCGGATCGGCCCGGCGGTTGAGTTGGGCCGGAGTTTCGTGCGGCCGGAGTATCAGCGGCAGTACGCGCCGCTGCTGCTGCTGTGGAAAGGCATCGGGCAGTATGTCGCGCGCCGCCCGGAGGCGCTCGTGCTGTTCGGCGCGGTCAGCGTCAGCAACGACTATTCGGAGATGTCGCGGCGCCTGATCGTGCGGTACTTCGAAACCCGGCAGCGCGATGCGGAGTTGGCCCGCCTCGTCCGCTCGCGGCGTCCCTTTCGCAAGCTGCTGGTGGAATGGGAAGTCGATTCGCTCGTCCAACTGGCCCGGGATCCCGAAGAGTTGGGCGCCCCGATCATGGACCTGGAACCGGATGGCAAAGGCCTGCCGGTGCTGCTGCGCCAGTACTGCCGTCTGGGGGCGAAGATGCTGGCCTTCAGCGTCGACCCCCGGTTTGCCAACGCTCTTGATGGCATGATCCTCGTCGATCTCCGCGACAGCGAACGGGCGCTGCTCGACCGCTACATGGGCAAGGAGACGGCGGCACGCGTTCTCGCTCAAGCCGGCGGCTGTCGGAAATTCGCACAGGTGTCCTGAGCGGTTTGCCCGCGCCGGGCGGAAAGTCGGGCAGGCCCCGGCCGGGCTCCGGAAAGATGGTTTTCCTGGGCACTACCGCCGGTTGATCCGCGGGTCCGCCCACTGGCGTCGATGTCCAAGCAGACGAAGGCGGACGGCAATCACCTGGCTAACCGCTAAAGCCCGGGGGGGGCGAAACCGGGCTGATACACTGAGGGTATGGTAGGCAATCCAAACGTCATTGCGTATTTGAACGAAGTGCTGAAGGCCGAGTTGACGGCCATCAATCAGTACTTTCTCCACGCCGAGATGCTCGAAAACTGGGGTTATACCAAACTGAGCAAATACACCCGCAAGGAATCGATCGAGGAGATGATGCACGCCGAATCGCTCATTGAGCGGATTCTGTATCTCGAAGGCGATCCCGAGATGGCCGAACTGTTCCGCCTGCGGATCGGCAAGACCGTCAAGGAGCAGTTTGAAAATGACCTCGCGCTCGAATACGAGGCGGTGGCCCGGTTGAACAAAGCGATTGCGGTGTCGCTCGAAGCCGGCGACAACGGTTCGCTCGAACTGTTCAAGAAGATTCTGCTGGACGAGGAGCATCACGTCGACTGGCTCGAAGCGCAATTGCACCTGATCCAGGAAGTCGGCGCGCCGAACTACCTCGCCCAGCAGATTGACATCAACTCATCGCACTAGCGCGCTCAGTCCCGCTTGGTGATGATGTAGTGGGTTTCGGGGGCCGGGAAACCGGCCTCCGCGAATGATTCGCGAATGATGCGGTTGGTATCGAAGTAGACCTGCCAGTAGTGGTCGGTGTGGGTGTAGGGGCGGACGACCAGTACTGGGCCGGCCATGGTGAAGGTGCTGATTTCGATATCGGGCGCCGGGGAGGCGATCACGTTCGGGATGGCCGCCACGCGCTGCTTGAGCAGGGCGATCGCCGCCCGGTGGTCCACCGCGCCGTTCAACTGCGCCGTCAGGTCCACCCGGCGGTAGGCGTTGGCGCTGAAGTTCTGGATGTTGTCGGAGAACACCTTGTTGTTGCCGACGATGGTGAGGACGTTGTCGGGCGTGTCGATGGTGGTGCCGAACAGGCCGATGGCGCGGACGGTGCCGGTGACGCCGCCGACGCTGATGAAGTCGCCCACCTTGAAAGGCCGCAGAATGATCAGGAAAATGCCGGCGGCGAAGTTGGCGAGTAGTCCCGCCCACGCCGCGCCAATCGCAATGCCGGCCGCGGCCAGCAGGGCGGCGAACGAGGTGGTCTCGATGCCGAACACGCCGAGAATGGCGATCGCCAGGGCAATGTTCAACCCGACGGAGATGCTGGCCAGCAGGTAGGTGACCAGGGTGGCGTCCACCTTCCGTACCTCCATGGCCTTGCGCGAAATGCTCATGATGATCGCGATCGCCCAGCGGCCGACAATCCATAGCGCCAGCGCGCCGAGAATTTTGAGGCCGACCGCCGTTCCCACCGCCGTGGCGGTGGCGATGACTTGATTGATGTCCATGCGTTACAAAGTCTCCTTGTTGTGATAGGGTGGTTTGCTTGTCAACCCAAACCCCCATGCCGTCTGCTCTGCGATGGGCTGTTGTCTGCCTGCTGAGCCTTGGGATGATTATCGCCTACGTGGACCGGGCGAACATCTCCGTGGCCCTGGCTTTACCCGCGTTCCGCAAACTGTTTCAGCTGACCGATAGCCAGCGCGGCGCGCTGAATTCGGCATTTTTTTGGAGCTACGCCTTTCTGCAGATTCCCGCAGGCTATGTGGTGGACCGCTACGGAGTCAAGTGGCCGTACGCGATCAGCTTCGTGCTGTGGAGTCTGTTCAGCGCCGCGACGGCGTTCGCCACCACGGTCGGCCAGATCGTTGCGCTCCGCTTGCTGCTCGGCATCGGCGAGGCGATTGTCACCCCGGCGAGCATGCGTTGGATCCGCTTCAACGTGCCGGAAAGCCAGCGCGGCCTCGCTGTCGGGATCTACATGGCCGGCACCAAGTACGGCCCGGGTATCGGGATCCCGATTGCGGCGTTCCTGAGTCGCGACTACGGATGGCAGAACATGTTTCTGATCCTCGGCCTCGGCGGCATGGTGTGGCTGATTCCCTGGATTTTCATGGTGCGCAACGACGACCGCGCGCTGGCGAGCGCCGCCGCGGCCAGCGACACCGGCCCGGCGCTGCCGTTTGCCGAGGTCTTCAAGACCCCGCTGATTTACGGAGTGATCCTCGGAACCTTCTGTTACAACTACTTCGTCTTCTTCTCGATGACCTGGCTGCCCGCCTATCTCGTTGAGCAGCGGGGCATGACGCCGGAGCAGATGGGCATCATCGCCTCGGCGAGTTTCAGCGGCATGGGCACCGCCGCCATTCTGGCCGGCCTGGTGGCCGACCGCATGATCGCCCGCGGCTGGGACGCCGTCAAAGTACGCAAAGGATTCACCCTGGCCGGCCTGGGACTCGCCTCGACCGAGTTGATCGGCGCTCTCAGCAGCGACACGAATGTGGCCATGATCTTCGCCGTCATCTCGTTGACCGGCCTGGGCCTCGCCACGGCCAACTACTGGGCGCTCACCCAGACGCTCATCCCCGGCGGCGCCCTCGCCGGCCGCATCGCCGGCGTGCAGAACTTCGCTTCGAACGGCTCCGGCATCGTCGCCCCCCTGCTCACCGGGTGGCTCAAGGAGACGACCGGCACCTACGAGGTGCCCATGGCCTTCATCTTCGGGCTGCTGCTGCTCGGCATTTGTGCGTACGTCTTTCTCGTGCGGGAACGCTACGTTCCCCGTTTGGTGACCTCGTGAAAAAAATTCTGCTGACGGCTCTGCTCTCCTCCGCCCTAACCTATCTCGCCCTCACCGGCGCACCCACGCCCGAAACCGTGAAACTGGACAACGCCCGCGTCCGCGTCAAAGAGGTGCTCTACGCCCCCGGCGTCGCCCGCGAACGCTACATCCGGCCGACGGACCAGGTGATCGTCTTCCTCGATGACTCACAATACGAGCGCATCGATTCGACGACCAAAGAGCGCACCGTGCGGACCCGCAAGAGCGGCGACATCATCTGGCATGACCAGGGCGAAGACGCTCCTGTGCTGAAGAACCTCGGCGCCAAACCCTATCGGACCCTGGTGATTGAATTGAAGTAACCCGCGCCGCGAACCGGCCTACCGCCAGTTCAGCGCCAGGTCGATAAACGTCCGCACGCAGACCCCCGTCGGCCCCTTCGCCAGAAACGGCTTGGTCTCTTCGAGCCACGCGGTGCCGGCGATGTCGAGGTGCACCCACGGCGTCCCCCCGGTCCACTCCTTGAGAAAGTAGGCCGCGGTGACGGCGCCGCCCCAGCGTCCGCCAATGTTGGGCAGGTCGGCGAAGGGCGTCTTCAGATAGTCTTTGTAGTCGTCATCAAGCGGCATGTGCCACAGGTTTTCGCCCTGCGCGCGCGCCGAAGCCAGCACGCGGCCGAGCATCTCTTCGTCGTTGGTGAACGCGCCCACGTGGACATGGCCCAGGGCCACCACAATGGCGCCCGTCAGCGTGGCGGCGTCCACCATGTGCGTCACCCCCAGTCGCCGGGCGTACTCAATGGCGTCGACCAGAATCAGCCGGCCTTCGGCGTCCGTGTTGAGCACTTCGATGGTTTTACCGCTCAGCGAGGTCACAATGTCGCCGGGCCGCAGCGCGCGGCCGCCGCACATATTTTCGACCGTCGGCACGATCGCGGTCACCGCCACCGGCGGCTTCAACTGCGCAATCGCCTGCATGGCGCCCAGCACCGCCGCGCCGCCCGCCATGTCGTACTTCATCTTCTCCATGCCGTCGGACGGCTTGATCGACACCCCGCCCGTATCGAACGTGACGCCCTTGCCGATCAAGCAAAGGTGGTCCGGCGAGGGCGTAGCCGGGGTGTAGCGCAGGATGATCATCGCCGGCGGCTGGTCCGAACCCATCGCGACGCCGAGCAGCGAGCCCATGCCCAACTGCCGCATCCGGTCTTCGTCGAGAATCTCGCAATCGAGTCCTTGTTCGCCCGCCATCTTGGCCGCCCGCGCGGCCAGTTCGAGCGGCGGCAGCAGGTTGCCGGGTTCGTTCACGAGGCCCCGGGCGAAATTCTGCGCCTGGGCGATCGTCTCCCCGTGCGCCACCGCCGGAGCGAGGTCGGCCGGTGAGACGAGATGAAAAGTGGCGAGATCCGTCGCCCGGCCCTCGGACTTGTGGACATCGACCTCGTAGTTGCCCAGCACGGCCCCTTCCACCGCCGCCGCGGCCAGCGCCGCCTCGGCGTAGGGATGGTCCAGGCACAGCGCGATCGACCGCACGCCCTTCGTCTTCAGCGCCCGGACCGCCGCGCCGGTGACCTTCCGCAGCACGGCGGGCGTAAACGAACGCGCCGGACCCGCGCCGGCCGCCACCAGGCGCTTGGCGGCAAAACCCGCCGGGCGGTGGAGCACGGACAGATCAAACACCTTGCCCTTGGCTTCGCCCGAAGCTGCCAGTTCGCTGAACCACTCGTGGGCGGGCGAGGCGTCGTCCTCAAAATGGAGCATCAGCAGCGCATCGGCCGCGACGGAGGAGAAAGGAATGCTGTGGAATTCTACGTTCATGCTTACCCTTTAAGAGAGCGGTTCATGGCGGCCCGCGCTTCGGCGTTCTGCTCGCGCGTGCGCTCGGCCTCACGCTTGTCATGAAGCTTTTTGCCCTTGGCGAGAGCGACTTCCAGCTTGATTTTGCCGCCCTTGAAATACATTTTGGTGATGACCAGCGACAGGCCCTTTTCGCGCGTCTGTCCCCGGAGTTTTTCGATCTCGCGCCGGTGCAGCAGCAGCTTTCGCTTGCGCATCGGGACGTGGTTGGCAATATTGCCGTGCGAGTATTCGGCAATGTGGGCGTTCACCACCCAGGCTTCGTTATCCCGCACCTCGGCAAAGGCATCCTTCAGTTGCACCTTGCCGCCGCGGGCGGCCTTCACCTCGGTGCCCGAGAGGACAACGCCGGCCTCCCAGCGGTCGAGTAGGAAATAGTTGTGTCCGGCCTGCCGGTTGTCGGCGATGATCTTGATGCCGGAGTCGGATTTTGCGGTTGCCACGTTTTGTTCTCCACGCAGCGGCTCGTCCCGACGTCTTGCCTAATTAGGGATTGGTCCAGCCGCGCGAGCGGTAGTCCTGATGATACCATGCCCTCTTTTTAAAATGATTGGATTCAATAGGTTAACCACGGGACAAACGCTCTCCTGCCTTCTCGTCCTGATTTTGCTCGCGCCCGGACCGGTTGCGGGCAAGACGCGCAAGGGCGACCGGTTCTACGCCGCGGCAAAAAAGGCCGAAAACGCCGGAGATTGGGAAAAGGCCTTTGAAGAGTATGAGAATGCGCTGCGCGAGGACCCGGCCGAGAGTAACTATCAGATCGGCCACCGGCGGACGCGCTTTGAGGCCGGCGCGCGCCGCACGCAGAGGGCGCAGACACTTCGCTCCGAAGGCAAGCTCGAAGAGGCGTTGACCGAGTTTGAGCGCGCCTTTCTGACCGATCCGTCGAGCGCGATCGCCATTCAGGAGATTAAGCGGACCAAGGCGCTGCTCGATGCCGAGCGGCGGCGGGGCGCCAAGCTCGCTCCCGAGGAGCGCGGCCTGACTCCGGTCGAATCGGCCCGGCGCGAGAGTGAAGAAAAGATCGGGCGGATTCAGGCCGCCCCCGAGTTGAAACCCCTGTCGCGGCAGGTCACCTCGCTCAAGATGAACAATCAGAACATCCGGGTTCTGTACGAGACCCTCGGCAAGCTCACCGGCATCAACGTGGTCTTTGACCCGGAGATGCAGCAGCCGTCGAAGAATTTTTCGGTCGATCTGACGAACACAACGCTCGACGACGCCCTCGAGCACCTGTCGACCCTGACCAAGATGTTCTGGAAGCCGCTCAACCCCAACACCATCTTTCTCACCAACGACAACGTCACCAAGCGGCGGGATTACGAAGAGAACGTGGTGAAGGTCTTCTACCTGCAGAACATTACCAGCGTGCAGGAGTTGAACGAGATTTCCGTGGCCATCCGGTCGGTGACCGAGATCCGCCGGCTGTTTACTTATAACGCCCAGAACGCGATTCTGGCCCGTGGCACGGTGGATCAGGTGGCGCTCGTTGAAAAGCTGCTGCAGGACCTCGACAAGCCCAAGCCCGAGGTGCTGGTGGATGTGATCGTGATCGAGACGAGCCGCGGGCGCACGCGCGATCTGGCTTCGGCCCTGTCGTCGACGAGCGGGTCGAGCACCAGCAACGGCATCAGCGTCGGGGTGACCCCGGCGCTTGGCTCGGCCGGCACGGGCAACACGGTACGGCTGGACAAGCTCACCTCGCTCACGGCGGGCGATTTTGCCATTAACCTGCCGAGCGCGATTCTGCGGGCGGTGATGTCGGACAGCAACGCCAAGGTGCGGCAGACCCCGCAGGTGCGGGCGGCCGATGGCATGAAGGCTTCGCTCAAGATCGGCGAGAAGGTGCCGACCGCCTCCGGGTCGTTTCAGCCCGGCATCGGGTTGGGCGGCGGCGGCGTGAGCCCGCTCGTCAACACGCAGTTCCAATATCTCGACGTTGGCGTCAACGTCGATATCCTGCCCAAGATCCACGGGGCCGATGAGGTCTCGCTGCACGTTGAGATTGATATCTCGACTGTCCGGGAGCGCATCGATATCGGCGGCATCCAGCAGCCGGTGATCGGTCAGCGCAAGGTGATTCACGACCTGCGGTTGCGCGAAGGCGAGATGAACCTCATTGGTGGTCTCGTGCAGCAGAACGAGACCCGGACCAACAGCGGCATTCCGCTGCTGATGCAGATCCCCTATCTGGGCCGGCTGTTTTCGAACGAGTCGATCAACCGGACCGAAAGTGAACTGATGATCGCCCTGGTGCCCCACATCGTGCGGAGCCAGGAGATCACCCCGGTGAACCTGCGTGGAATTGCGGCGGGCGCCGACCAGACCATCCGGCTGATCCGCTCGATTCCGGAGCCGGCGGGCGGCACCGCCCCTGTTGCGCCCGCCGCGGGCGGCCTGGAGGCACCGAAGCCGGCGGCCGATGCGCCCAAGGCGAGTGTGGTGAAGCCGGCCCCGCCGGTGAAGCTGGTGTGGCAGCCGGAAGGGGTCGTCACCAAAGCGGGTTCCCCCGTCGTGGTGACGTTGCAGGTGGCCGAGGCGCAGGACCTGTTCTCGGCGCCGATGAAGGTCAAGTACGATCCCAAAAAGTTGAAGCTGGCGACCGCCACCGCCGGTGCGTTCCTGTCGGGGGACGGCCAGCGGGTGAACTTCACCTTCCAGGACGCGCCGGCGGCCGGCGAGGTGTCGGTGATTCTCAACCGCCTGCCCGGGGTGCCGGGGCTGAACGGGTCGGGGGCGCTGCTCTCGCTGACCTTCCAGGCCTTGGCGGCCGGGCAGACCACGGTGACCGTTCTCGATAGCAGTCTCAAGAACTCGAAGCTCCAGCCGGTGCCGGCGCAGACCCCGGGGGTGCCGGTCGAAATCCGATGAGGACGCGCCGGCGCCAGCAACGGGGAATGACGCTGATTGAACTGATCGTGGCGTTCACGATTCTTGTTCTGTTGACGTCGATGGCCGTGCCGCTGGCGCGGAACAAGGTTCGCCGCGACAAAGAAAAAGAGCTGCGCTTTGCGCTGCGCGAGATCCGCACAGCGATCGACCGCTATAAGGACATGGCGGACAAAGGACAGTTGGGCCAGGTGAAGGCGGATGCGGACGGCTACCCGGAGACGCTCGAGATGCTGGTGGACGGCGTGAAGGTGACCGGCCAACCCGGCGGCGGGGCGACCGCGGCGGGGGCGGGAGGATTCGGCGGCGTCATGGGGCCGCAGCAACAGGGGATTCCCGGCGCGCCCGGGCAGCCTTCCGGGAGCCTGAGCGACAGTGGTGAGAAGAAGGTACGGTTCCTCCGGCGGATGCCGAAGGATCCTTTTACCAACTCGGCCGAGTGGGGCAAGCGTTCTTCGCGGGATGATCCGAAGTCGTCGGCCTGGGGCGGGCAGAATGTGTTTGACGTGTATTCGAAGACGATGGAGAAGGCAGCCGATGGAACGCCGTATGCGGAGTGGTAGGCGTGGTTTCACGCTGGTGGAGTTGATGGTGGTGATGGCCATCGTGCTGGTGGTGGTCAGCGTGGCGGTGCCGCTCTACAACAAGTCGGTGATCCGGGCGCGCGAGAGTGTGCTGCGGCAGAATCTGTTTACGATGCGGGCGGTGATTGACGAGTACACCTACGACAAGCAGAAGGCGCCGCAGAGTTTAGAGGATCTGGCGCGGGAGGGCTATCTGCGGCAGATCCCGGTCGATCCGATTGTGGGCAACAACTCCTCCTGGCGTTTGATCATGGAGGAGGCGGCAGTGTCGGCCAGTCAGAGCGAGCCTGGAATATTTGACATCCGCAGTTCGTCAGAAAAAATCAGTTTAGAAGGCACGAAGTATTCAGAGTGGTAAACTAAAAGAGTTGGGTTAACGCTCCCCGGTCGTCTAATGGTAGGACAGCGGCCTTTGACGCCGTGAATCTTGGTTCGAATCCAGGCTGGGGAGCCAAAGTTTTGAGGCCCTGAATTTCAGGCCCTTTTTTATTGATTTCATCGACTTTCCCGGCTGCCAGGAATATCCCTATGTGGCGCAATTACTTAGGGATAGGCGGTCTCTCGCGTCTACTTTGCAGCCCGTTGATCAGCGCAGCCGGTTGGACGTTTTCAAGTCGATCCCCCGGGAATTCCCTCCCGAATTCTCCCGTTTCTCTTGTTGACCGGGCCCGTTTGTTGACGGCTTCGTCCAGGTTGGAGGGCCAAGGCCGCTTACAACCCAAGCCGCTACTGCCGGATGTCTGCCTTGGCTGGCCGGCACCGGACGTGATCCACGGACCACGACGTGGCCCTGGACGCATCGCCGTCAAGGCTGAAATTCTTCCCAAACGCCGGCACGATTTCCGAAAATCTTCCAACTTCTGGGGAACCGCGTCTCCGAGGCCTTGGAATCAATGAGTTACGCGACTGCCTCCAAGGGCACCAGTTTGTAGCCATTCGGCCTACGTCCGCTGCCTGAACCTCGTCAGTTTGCATTACCGAGTCACGCCGTCGTAGGTTCCTTCTCCTTTGGTCCCGGTCTACGCGGGCGCGACGCTTCTGAGGAACCGCACAACGGACTTGCTACGGCCCGGCGGGATGGGCGGGTTCCTCGCCCGTTGGCGCCGGGCCTGCGCGGCCTGTGCGCTCTTATGGAACCGCGCACAACGGACTCGCTACGGCCCGGCGGGATGGGCGGGTTCCTCGCCCGTTGGCGCCGGGCCTGCCTGGCCTGTGCGCTCTTATGGAACCGCGCACAACGGACTTGCTACGGCCCGGCGGGATGGGCGGGTTCCTCGCCCGTTGGCGCCGGGTCTGCCTGGCCTGTGCGCTCGGAGGGCGCCGGAGCAGTGGTGGACCGCCGCGTGCTGGTGCAGGAGGCGGAAGAACCAGGATGTGGGTGGCGTAGGCGAGAGCGGGCAGGACGGCGAGATTGAAGGGGCGATGGCGCAGGGAGGGGATGGTAGGGGATGGATGACGGATGAGGCACGGCGGGAGGGAGGGAAACGAAACGGCGCGCTTGGCCTCTTGGGACGAGGGGGCGCGCCGGGTCGGTTGGGGAGTTGGTTTCGGTTACTGGTCGCCCCGACCGAGGATGTTGAGGGACTGGACGGTGGTGGTGTCACCCCAGAGGACGCTATCGCCCCACAAGAGGCTATCGCCCCAGAGGAGGCTGAAGCCGGAGGAGCGGGAGTCTCCCCAGACGACGCTATCGCCCCACAGGACGCTGTCGCCCCACAGGACGCTGTCGCCCCACAGGACGCTATCGCCCCAGAGAACGGAACTGCTCCAGGTGGTGGCAGTTTTGGCGTTGGTGAACAGCGAGTTGGCGGAGTGGGTGATTTTGACGCAGCCGGCGCCGCCGGCGGCACCGCAGGTGTAGGTAGCCGTCGGGGAGAGGGCGGATTTGCCGGCGGGGGCCAAGTCGTTGTTGTTGAGGGCGGCCATGACGTCGAGGTAGCCGGCACCGACGGTGAAAATATCGTACTGGATGGTTTGGGTGCCGAAGGTGCTGCGGGTGGGGAAAGACTTGGTCGCCGTCTTCATGAGTCTGGCTTTGACGGCATCCGGGGTAAGCGTGGGGGTCTTCTGGAGGAGGAGGGCGGCGGCGCCGGCGACCATGGGGGTCGCCATGCTGGTGCCGCTGAGTTCGATGTAGTTGCCCGGAAACACAACATACGCACGCCCCCCCGACTTCATCGTTATGTTAAACGGGAAATTCTGGTAGAGGAAGTAGCCTGCGCCTGCCGGAGTTGGGGGCATGCCAGAGGTGGAAAACTGTAGCTCGGGAATACCGAGGTGACTAGAGAAAAGACGGTTTCCTGGGGCGATCAGGTCCGGTTTGACAATCCGATCGATCCCGCTGGGACCTTTCGAACTGTAGGAAGCGATCAGGTCATCCGCGCGAGTGGGGGTGTCCATGTCGCGCGTGGCGCCAACGGTAAGGACGAAGGGGTCATTGGCGGGTGAGCCGATGGTGCCGTAACCGTCGATTTTGTAGGATTTGCCGCTTTTGTCCACGACCGATTCGACGCGGCCGCGGTTGCCTGCGGCGACAACAACGACAATACCCGCCTTCCAGGCGCGTTCGACGGCTTGACAAAGGGGGTCCAGGATGTAGGACTCCTTGACAGGCCGTCCAAGAGAGAGGTTGATGACGCGGATGTTGTGGGTGGTTCTGAGGGCGATGGCCCGATCGATGGCCTGAATCACGGAGAAGTCGGTGCCGATGCCCATGCTGTTGAGGGCCCGGAGGTCGATGAGGTGAGCCTTGGGGGCTACGCCGATGAACTTGTTTCGGTCGGGGTTTGGTATGAACCCATATGGACTAAGGCTAGGAAGAGTTCCAATCCATCTAGACGCGCCGTTTATATTCTCCTCGGAACACTTACCGTTACCCGCGAGAATACCGGCGACGTGGGTGCCGTGACCGTAAAGGTCGGGGCGTGGCGTGCCGGGACCGACTGTGGTGCCTGGTGCGGAATAGGCGGCGTCCGCCGGAGCGAAGTTCTGCCGGAAGACGATGCGGTTCGTATTGATGCCGCAAGAGTCGTCGCGAAAATCGACGTGGGTGTTGATCCCACTGTCGATGACGGCGATGCCAATGCCCTTGCCGTCGAAGCCGGCGGCTTGGGCCGCTTTGGCGTTGATGGCCGGGATGGCGTTTTGGGTGGAGGCAGTGACGGGGCGGTCGGGGGAGATGTACTTAACGCGCGGGTCGGCGGCGAGGGAGGCGAGGGAGGCCGCCGGAAGGCGGGCGACGAGGCCATTGATGAGGCCGAGTTCGCGGACGGGGCGTTGAGCGGCGAGGTTGACGCCGCCGAGGGCGAGGGGCCGGGCGGGACGGGGGGCACCGGGTCGGGGGGCGGGAGTGTCTTCGAGTTGGATGATGACGTCGATGGTTTCGCTGGGGTCGAGGCCGGCGAGGTCGGGAGCGAGTTTACCGGGCTGGGCGAGAAGGGTGGTGACGGTGGTGGCGAGGAGGAGGCCGGTGGCCAAACCTAGTTTGATGGTCGGGGCGAAAGTTTCAGGTTTCATGCTTCTATGCCTACTACGCTGGGTAGATGGGAGCGCTTCGCTTGGATGGGAAGCCAGAGACTGCGACGCCAGGAGAGGGAGAGCCGGGCGGAGCGGATGTAATTGGCCGAACTAGTACGAATAGTTTGATTTTCCGGGTTGGGTCTGGGTGCTCCTACAGAGCGAAAGGTTCATTTTGGGGCGGGACAGGGGTACGGGAGTAAGTTCCTTTTTTTCGGGGAGTAAGAAACAACGGGGAGAAAGAGAAAGGCCCGCCGCTCCTTTTGATGGGAGGGCGGGCCGGGTGAGCTGGGTTACCTCAGGAACTGGCGGCTTGCTCGTGCCTGACAGCCTGTTGGGCTTTGTGCTGCGGCTGCTGGGCCGGATCGCAGAGCCCGTCTTCGCGCCGGATGTCGTGGGCTGCAACAGCCGGGAACGTATGAGCCCGATCATGGTGTTACTTGCAACCCAAGCCGCTACTGCTGGATGTCTGCCTTGGCTGGCCGGCACCGGACGTGATCCACGGACCACGACGTGGCCCTGGACGCATCGCCGTCAAGGCTGAAATTCTTCCCAAACGCCGGTACGATTTCCGAAAATCTTCCAACTCCCGGGAGTATATATTGACAGGCGCTCGATAGCGCCTCACAGCACCAGATGACGGGAAGGCCGCCAAGCGGGAGCCTTTGTGGGTGGACGTTGGAAAACGAACCCATAGCGGCTCTTCGGCCCTTATCGAGTCCTTCCGAGTTCCCCATGACCTTCCGCTGGCGGTCTTCCAGCCACCCCAGGGAACGGAATCATGAACACCCGCAAAATCCAGACTGAGGACATCATTCGGGACCTCGTCGAACTCCTGGCGACCGCCTACCAGCGCCATTCACGTTCGCGGTTGCTCCCGCCATCGGCAAGCGCTCCGCCGTCAACGCAAGTACTTGATAACACTCGGCAGCAGAGCGTTAATGAACTGACGTTGACACGTCAGAACAAGGAGTTCGCTGCATGCCGATGAAAACAGATCACTTACCTCTAATCTCCGAGCTGCCCAGCCTGGGCCCGCAAGCCCTCCAGGATGTCCGCCGGGCTCTGTTCGGCAGAGTTCACCCCATCAGCAGTTGCCAGCACCTGCGGCGCAAAATCGCCTGGAAACTTCAGGCCGCCAAGGCCGGTGGCCTGCCCGAAGCCGTCCGGCAACTCGCACTGTCGATTGCCCGGCAGACCGACCTTCGTGCTCGCGTCTCGAACAACGTCCGGAGCCGCCAGGAGAACGCCATTCCGCCGGAGTTGGCCGCAACGGTTCGCGTCATTCACCCAGGCATCGATTCCCGGCTTCCCATGCCGGGCAGCCTGATTATGAAGAACTACCGCGGACGGCACATCGTCGTCAAAGTGCTCGACGACGGTTTTGAATATGACGGGCGCCACTATACCTCGCTGAGCACGATCGCCAACCAAATCACCGGCACCCGCTGGAATGGCTTCAAGTTCTTCGCCCTGGATAAGGAGGTGCGCCATGGTCGCTGAGCGGACAGCGTTCTCGCCCACGACCGGGCTCCCTGCCGCCAAGATTGTGCGGTGCGCAATCTACACCCGGAAGTCGACCGATGAAGGATTGGAGCAGTCGTTCAACACGCTCGACGCCCAGCGCGAAGCGGCGGAGGCGTACATCAATAGCCAGCGCCACGAGGGCTGGCTGCCCCTTCCGCAGAAGTACGACGACGGCGGCTACACGGGCGCCAACATGGATCGGCCGGCGCTGAAGCGTTTGCTGGCCGACATTGAATCGGGCGTCGTAAACTGCGTGGTGGTCTATAAGGTCGACCAGCTCACGCGCTCGTTGCTCGACTTCGCCCGGATCATCGAAGTCCTCGATAAGCGAGGAGCCACCTTCGTTTCCGTGACGCAGCAGCTCAATCCGATGAACTCCCTGGGACGCTTGACGCTGAACGTGCTGCTCTCCTTTGCCCAGTTCGAGCGCGAGATGATTTCTGAGCGGACGCGCGACAAGATGAGCGCGGCACGCCGAAAAGGCAAATGGGTCGGCGGCAACCTGATCCTCGGCTATGACGTGGCGCCGGAGGGTGGCGCCATCGTGGTGAATCACGCCGAGGCGGAGCGGGTGCGCGCTATCTTCGGGCTGTACCTTGAATACGGATCGCTCATTCCCGTCGTCGAGGAACTGGCGAGGCGGGACTGGCGCATGAAGTCATGGACGACTAGCCCGGTTTTCTCAGTGCGCCCCAACGGCGCAAATTACCAGTGGAGGAGGATTCCACCCATGTAGATCTCGGTAAGACATGGTAGCTGACGG
>JAINDL010000166.1 GCA_019931245.1 Bryobacteraceae bacterium CoA2 C42 | reverse complement strand
GATTGATGAGCTGGGTCAGATCCAGCAGTACCAGTTGCTGTATCCGGCCCAGGGGTCCAAGGGGCCGGGTCGGGTGGCGACGGTTCTTTCTAAACAGTCCATACCGCAGCATTTGCTGGCCGATACGCTCGGACTCGATCAACTCGGGTCCGGTAATCGTGGGTAATACAAGCCGAAAACGATAAGCCTCTTCCCGTCTGTCGGTTAGAGGCTTGCTCAATGCGTTGGCAGTAAACTCCCGCTAGAAGGTGATCGTCGGCACGGCGAAGAAATCGAGCGCGACGATCACCTCACAGTGGTTCTGCAAGAAGGCACGCCACCGTTTTCCAGGATCACCAGGACGACGAATGCGACGCAGGTAGCGCGCCACGGTTCGCTCTGAGATCTCAAAACCGAGCTTCAGAATCTCACCGTGGATCCTGGGTGCACCCCAGCTTGCATTCTCTTCCGCCATCCGGCGGATGAGCCTTCGGATCTCGTCGGTGATCTTCGGCCGGCCGCCGCGCGGGCGGGATCGCCAACGCCAGTACAAGCGGAAACCGGCGCGATGCCAGCCGACAACGGTCTCCGGCTTCACGATGACCAGGACGTCCCTTAAACCAGGCCAGAAACGGCGCAAAGTGCTCCAGAAGAGGCGATCGAGGGAATTCAACGGCGGACGAGGCCGTTTCCGCTTCAGCACAGTCACCTGCTGTCGAAGGGCGAGAACCTCAAGGGCCGTGTCGCGGCGGCTGCGGAAGAAGATGCGTATGGCGGCGAGGATGGCGAGAGCGAATTCGAACACGAACTCCTCATGTAACATGGAGTGACCTCAATCCGCCGAGCAGGAGCAGTTCGCCCGCAAACTATTGATTTTGCGTCGCAATGTGGCTTTGTCTACGGACAAGCACCAAAGTCCTTCCCGACGCCGGTTACGGCAGTAGCCGTTCGGCGAGTTCCCGCTCCGTTTCCACCACCGCCGCCTTGCGAGGCAGGAGGCGCCGAGCGGCGACCGGATTCATGCGATTCCAATCGCCGTCGATCGGGTGCAGGACAAGGCCTGAGGCGGGCGATGTCGCGAGCAGTTCGGGCAGATCGAACACCCGCAGCACGTCAAAGGGAACGTACCAAAAGGGAATCTCGCGGTCGAACGCCGTGAAGCGGCGCTCGCGGTCGTCCTTATCGGCCAGCCGGTAGGAGGCTTCGTTCGAGGTCGACCGATCCAGAAACTGCCGGTAGCTGACGAAGCCCTCCCGGAGCGCGTAGGCACGGATGGCCGGCCCCTTCCGCGCCGCCTCCGCGATGGCGTAGGTGGAAGCCAGGGCGGCGTTGTCTCCGCGCGCGTACCAGGCAAGGGGCGTGCGCGCGTATTCCGGCGAAGCGTGAACGGCCCGGGCTACGGCCAGCAGGTCGCCTGCCTGACGCCAGACGAAGTGATCCGCGGCGAGCAGGCTAACCGCGGCCGTCCATCCGCGTTTGTCGGTGCGCAACTCGCCAATTCCGCGCGGGTCGATACCAAGCACGCTCCAGCCGCGTTCGCGTGCCCGTCGCACCACGGCGTCACCGGTGAGCGTCTCTTTGCCGGCGTCGAGCACGGCCACCAGCAGCCCTTTCGGCGCTGCGGCCGGCCGCAGCAAAAGCGCAGGAATCGCGACCCCGTCAACGGCAAGCACGAGGCGCTGCTCGCTTTGGTTGTTCAACGTTGGAGGGGGTGCCGTGGCCGGCTCACTCCCGAAAAACGCGGACGGATTGGCGGGCCCGCGCGAGTGGATTCCGGCGGCGAGCTTGCGCGCGAACTCCTCCATCCCGGGCCCAGCCGCTCGTTTACCTTCGGGGAAGCATCGCAGTTCAGCCGCATCGGGCGGCGCGATGTCGACCGAGCCTTCGGGCGAGGGGGAGCCATCACCACGGTCCATGAGATATCGCAGGAACCAGCCATAAGCAGCTTCGCGTTTGCGCTGCTGGTAGCCATGCCCGGCCGACGGGTCGTTGAAGTAGCCGAACCGCTCGGCCACGCCATGCGCGGCGTAGAGACTGCGACCGTAGTCGACAACGGTACCGGCGACGAAGCCTGCATCGGTAGTGGCATTAATCACGAGCATCGGGCGTGGCGCGGCCATCGCCAACAGTTCGTGGTTGTCGGCGAAGGTGATGAGTCCGGGGATAAAGTGGCAATGTTCAGCGGCGCGGTACCAATCGACCTGGCGGGAAAAGCGGATTTGCAGGGCGAACTGGCTGGTGCCGACCACGGGCACGGCGACACGAATGCGGTCGTCGAGGCTGGCCGTGATCCAGGTGTTGTAACCGCCGCCGGAGGCACCGGTCATGCCGATGCGTTTGGGGTCCACTTCCGGCCGTGATAGCAGGTATTCGAGCGCGCACTGCGTTTCGTACTCGGCGAAGCCCTGCTGCGAGATCCCTACCAGGAGCGACGAGACGCGGCGGTGGTCGCGGGTTGAGACGCCGCGCTCGCCCTGTCCGAACGGGTCGAAGCTGAACACCGCGAAGCCGCTGCGGGCCATGTGGATGGCGAAAGCCTGGTGATCGGGCAGGGTCTTACTTGCCTCGTACCAGTGGCCGTTGTAAAAAAGGATCGCCGGGACTCGCGCGGCGGAGCCCTCCGGCAGATAGAGATGTCCGGAAACCGAGACGCCGGGCAGTGACTCGAACACCACCTTGTCGATGCGGTAGCCATTGCGGCGAACCGTGCCGACGATGCGGCCGTTGGGCTTGGGCGGCCACGGCATCTGGTTCCGTCCGAGTGCGATCTCCAACCGGCGGCGCAACGCAGGGCGAGCCGCGGCGGCCTCCTCCGGAGTGCTCGCATGGCGGATGGATTCCAGGGTTCGTACCGCGCGCCGCTCCAGGTCGTCGAGGAAGTCGATCAACGGCAACGCAGCGAGCAGCACCAGCGGCGCGGCGATCATTTTACGTCCACCCAGCGCGGCAACGATACCGTCGTCCGGTAGTTCGACTCGTTGAAGTCCGGATTCCGAATCGGCGCGTAAATGCGCGAGCCTTTGAACGGGCTGTCCTGGGTATAAATCCAAACGCGGTTCGTGTCCCAGACGATGATCTCGTCGCGCTCGTCGCCGGTGAGGTTCATCACGTTGTAGGCCAAGTCCGGATGCCCGTCGTTGGGAAACATAACAACCCTCCGGAAATGCCCATCGATCATCCCTCCCTCACCAACGTTCGCCGATAACATTGAGAACTCCTGACCGTCGCCGCGCCAGTTCACGGGCAGCATGGGACTGCCGTGATGGAAAGGCTCTGCTTGGCCGAGCAGATTGCCGTCAGCATCGAACAGGCTGACAATGCCCGGATTTCTCCAGTAGTTTATCGTGATCAACTGCAGCCCGGGCACGTCCATCCGGTACTTCCCGACACTGGGACTCTGGGCGTGTCCGATTTGCGTGTGCTTGAGCAGATTGCCCTTGATGTCCCAAAGCAGAAAGCCTTCGTCCGAACCGCAGGCATAGACGCGCGGCGGCTCTTGGGGATTGCCGGTGTAGTTGCCGATGACGATGCCATCGGCGTGGTCCTTGTACTTGGTGTCGTGCGACCAGTGGGCCTTGCCGTCGGGCCCCCAGAGCGTGTAGCCGAGCGCGAACTCCTCGCGGCCGTCGCCATTGATATCGAGCGCGTAGGGGAAGTGGCCGGTTTGTCCGGTACCGCGCCACAACGGCTTCAGGTTCTTATCGTAGACCCAGAAATACTTGTAGCGGTCCTTCAGAATGATCTCCGAAGCAACCTTGCCGCCGGAGAGATTGACGAAGGCGAGGGAATCGCCGGCATTCTGCTCGTAGGGACGCTCGGCAATCGTGGCCTCCATCATCGGGGTGGGCGTCGAGGTGCGGAGTTCGCCGGTACGCCCTTCGAGAATCTGCAGCTTGAAGTCGCGGACCAGGACGACTTCGTTCTTGCCGTCGCCATCGATGTCATGGATCTGAAAGGGCGTGTCGTTGGTCAGCATGCCGTTGCGCGGATCGGGACGCCCTTTTTGCCAGATGATTTTTCCGTCCATCGTGACGGCGGTGAGGCACGAGATGGCGTCGAAGGCGTCGCGGCGGACACGCGGAATATTCTGGGCGATCAACATGTCGATCTTCCCGTCACCGTCCAGGTCGCCGAAGCGTACATTGCGGCCGGCGCCATAACCGGGTGTCTCGAACTTCTTCCACAGCTTCGGCTTTGGATTGCCGGCCTGTAGGCTCGCCAGTTCCGCCTCCCGCTTACGGATGGTCTGCAGGATGGCAGCGATCACGGGGTCCGGCGCGGTAACGCGGACCTGCCGGTAGCGGGCGGGCACGTTCGCGGTGAGTCCGATACGGCCGGAGACGTTTTCATTGTCAGTCGCCTCCAGAATCAGCTTGCCGTCGATGAAGGCCCGGATTCTGGGTCCGTCGTTTTCCACCTTGAGGGTGTAATAGCGTTGGGTGTCGTATTGAAAGGGAGCCGCGCCCAGTTCCCGCCAGTTGCCCACGCGGTAATCGTTGTCGATGGGCAAGCGGAGGCGCAGTACGGCTTCGTTGCCACCGCGGAGTCCGAAGACGAAAAAGTGGCGATTGGTGCGATAACGGAACGCCACGCCCGTGATGTCCTTGAAGCTTAGCGGCTTCATCTGGACTTCGTAGGTGTAGGAATGCCAGGCAGGATCGCCGGTGACAAAGAGCGGTTGGAATAATCCGGGATTGTTGTTGGGGAACACGGCGGCGCGGTCGGTCGAGTTGACGAGGTGCTGTTCGACATAGGTCATGCCGTCTTCGTCGCTGACCGTCCAGGCATCCTGATGCACGATGGCGTTGGCCCACGGCGCAGTCGGCACCCCGCGGTGGGCAAGGTAGTGGTATTCCTGGACGGCGCCGCCCAACTGGCCCAGCGGTTCGCTCAGATGCCCCGCGGGCAGCTTCGAGAAGTCATCTTTAAAAAGATCGCCGGCAAAAAGATCGCCGGCGAATGCCGAGGCGGCGAGCGCGAGAGAGAGTAGGGTACGCATTAGAAATCGAGCCTTAGTCCGAGTTGGAGATTGCGCGGGGTGTAGTTGACGTTCGATGTCCGAATCTGCGAAAAGACCGGGCTGACGACGCTGGTGTCGGGGTTGCCGAGCATGGGGACGTTGATTGGATTGAAGATCTCCGCGCGGAACTGCAAGCGGTAGGTTTCGGCGATCCGGATCGCGCGCGAGATGGTCATGTCGTAGTTGAAGAACCGCGGCCCGAGGATAGCGCCGGAAGCCGCGCTGCCAAATTGCCGGGTAGGCCTGGCGGCGGCGGGGTTAAGGAACGCGGGCTGCGCGAACGCCGTGGGGTCAAACCACTGATACGCCTTCTCGTGTCTTGACCGTCCGCCCTGGTCGAACCGCCCGTCCTTTAAACGGTCGGCACGGTTGGGGGCGGCGCCGGTGGGCGATTGTCCGTTCGGCGCGGTGATGGTCAAGAAACTGCCATCCTGCCAAGAGGACAAACCGGAAATGGACCATTCCCGAAGAAGCCACGACGCGGCGTCCTTCCCGGTCAGGTACCTCCTTCCGGGCCCGAACGGCAGGTCGTACACATAGTTGAAGTGGAACACGTGCGGCGGTTGGCCGGCGACGGGCCCCCAGTCATACCGCCCCTGTGGATTGCCGATGGGGTCCGACGCGGTAGGCTCCAGGCGGAGCGTTTTCGCGTAGGCGTAATTGGCATTCAGAAACAGGCCGCCACTGAAGCGCCGCGTGATCTCCAGTTCAAGCGCCTGGTAGTTGGACGTGCCGTCGCCGGCACGTTGACCGGCGTCGATGCCGAATTGGGTCCACTTGCGGCCGGAGGGATCGTTGACGGTGCGCGCCAGGCACTCGGTCGGGCCCGCGACGCAGGAATTCACCCGGACTTGCCGGGAAAGGTTTCTGCCCATGTTCCCGGCGTAAGAGGCGCGGACACCAATAAGCCGCCCCAGTTGCTTCTCCATCGTCACGTTCCAGGTGTTCATCTTCATGGTCGGGTAACGGGGGAAGAACCCGTCGAGGGTTGTGAGTTGCGTATTGGCGCCGGCCGTCGACGAATCCGCCGTCGGGTTCTGGAAAGTGTAGACGCGGTTGACATCTACGTTCTGCGAGAGCAGTTGAGACCGCGCGAGGTTCGCGCGGCGCACGAACGGTGCGACGTTTACTTCCCCTTGGAACTGGTTGATGGTGTTGTCGACGTTGTAGATGCCGGCCGCGCCTCGGAGCACGAACGTGTCCGTCACGCGGTAAGCAAAGCCGAGGCGCGGCGTAAAGTCGAGCCGGTTCGGGGCAATGAACGTGTTGGGCAGACCCCGCGCGCCCGCCTCGATGTAGCTTGCGGAAAACTGTTGGAACACCGGATGAACCTTCGACAGACTCCCGTCCGGAATGAGGATTTTTCCCGTTTGCCTGTCGCTCACCGCTTGGCGCCCGTGGATTTCGCTCCAGTATCCGAAGTAGTCGTAACGAATCCCGTAATTCAGAGTCAGCCGCTGCGTCACCTTCCAGTCGTCCTGCAGGAAGGCGCTGAAGTTCTGCTTGGTCTGAAAGGCGCCATATTCCCCAATGGTCACGTCCGTCGAACTCGGATAGCCGAGCAGGAAGTCCGCGTAGGCATCGCCCGAGGCGGACGACGTGGAGCGCGAATTGTTGAAGTCGCTGGCCGTGGTGAAGCGCCCATATGGCGGCGAGGCGAGTTCGGTGGTCTTCCAACCTTTCAGTGAGGAGGTGCCGGTTTTGATGGTGTGGCTTCCGATCGTCTTTGTGTAGGTCGGTTCCAGCGCCCAGTTATACTCGGCCGAATAATTGAACAACAAACGGTCGAATAGGACACCGATTCCCACCGCGTTATTCCCGATGGCGATGGCCGGTGGACCCGCGAATGGCGCCTCCGGATTTACGTCCCTGATGGCCACCGGGAACTTCGTATCCCCTCCCGTCGGCGTGTTCTTGATAGCGCTTTGACCTGATCTGCCTATCGCAGTCGATTCAGAAGACCTTCGCGCGGAGGCGTACGGACTTGCCAGAGATCCCACCGGTCGCACTCACGAATGAGTTTCTCCAGGACACGGCGAAGAAGACGCAGTGGGCCGCATTCTGCAGAAGGCTCGGGTTGCGCGACACGCCAGTTCTCGACGCCATCGGACCCGTGCTCGTCAGCCTTCTGATGCCGGCCGTCGAGCAGGCACGACAGCGAGGACAGGGTGCGTTGACCTGGGAGCCACAAGGACCATGGCGCCAGCCGGAATCCTCAACGCTGTAGCCGGAGTCTCCCGTGGTCAAAAGGACCTCGGCACGGCGTCCTCATTTGCATCTTGCCGGCCGCGTTATCAATAAATTGCGTTCTTGGAGGGGTAGTTGTGGAGAGGTAGTTGGAAAGCCACGTCGAGGCTCACATTTGCCAGTCTTTGGT
>JAINDL010000176.1 GCA_019931245.1 Bryobacteraceae bacterium CoA2 C42 | reverse complement strand
GTGCGCTTTTGTTAGAACCGCGCACAACGGACTGCGCCTGTGCGCTTTTGTTAGAACCGCGCACAACGGACTGCGCCTGTGCGCTATACGGGGTCGAGCCCGTCGTAGGGGAGCGAACCGGCGCCGGCGGCGAGGGTTTTGGGTTGGGCGGGTTCGTCGAGCGAGAGGCCGAAGGGCTTCGGGTAGCTGGGCAGCGCGGAGGGCGGTTGGCTTCGGTCGTTGGCGGTCGGGGTGGTTTGTTCCTTATTGTCAGCGAGTTGCGGGGTTTCGGCGGGCGTGGCGGCTTCTTCGGCGGCGGCCATGGTGGCGCGGGTCTCAGTCAGGATGGCGGCCGGTTTGCCGATGCATTCGATGCGGCGGCGAATCGGGGGGAGCGGGAGGGGATCGAGTTTGCGTAGCTCTTTGAGTTCTGCGTAGGTCATCTTGATGATGCGGAGGAGACGGTTCTCTTCGAACTCGAGGCGGCGGAGGTACTTGGCATCGTGGGCGACGCGGTTGGCGTTGAGAGTATCGACGAGGTGAACGCCGGTGGCGGGTACGCCGGGGTGTTCGATCTGGCGGGCCTCTTCGAGGCCGGCTTCGAATTCGAGGGTTTGGAGTTTGGCGTTGCGGAGGAGGCGCCACTGGGCGTCGACGATGCGCTGGACGAGGTTCGATTCGACACGGTTGGCGGGTCCGAGGACACGCTGGTACTCGGCGGTCATGTCGCGGTAGGCGGCAGGGTCTTCGCCGGTGACGAGGGAGAGTCCGGCGCCGGCGCCGAGGTCGATGGTGACGGCGCGGGTGCCGTTTTTGAGGCCGTTGAGACGGGAGTTGGCTTTGCCGGCGGCGGACTTGGGGCCGGTGCTCTTTTGAGCGTTCTGGCGGTTGATTTCGGCGCGACGGGCCTTTTTTTCTTCGGGGGTGAGTGGGTTGGGCATGTTTAAGCTCCTGAGGGAAAAAGAAAACGCCCTGACGGGTGGGCCGGTCAGGGCGTGGGGTTCCTTATCTGATTGGACTATAGCATGGGGGGACCAAATTTCCGGGGGTGGGGCGGGGGCGAAAAACGGGGTTAAGTGATTTTGAATGATGTGGATACGATTTATTTTTTCACCTTGTGAACAGGTTGGGCGGGTTGGGCGGGTTTTGCGGGGTGGGATGGTAAGGGATTGAAAAGAGAACGGTTATTCCGCCGAACGATTGCCTTCGGCCTGAGGGTGGATGGGGCTGGCCGGAGAGGGTGGCGGTATGGACGAGTGGGCGGGCAGAGGGGTGATGGGGAGGCGCGCCGCGGGCCGAAGGGGTATCCATCAGGTGTCAACCCGGATTTAGCGCCACGGCCTCAGCAACAAGCCGGTCTTTCCACCAACTGGTCTTTCCACCAACTGATCATCGGCAGCCCATCACCCAACGCAGCCCCAGTTCTTTCGAAACTTAAAACGTCTCAAGCGACGCGTTCATCGCCTTGAGCGCCGTCTGGCTGCGCTGCCGGATATAGGAATTCTCCTCGCGCCGCATCAGTTCCTGTAGGACGCCCGCCAACTCTGGCTCGTCCCGGCGCGTGTTCACCAGCAGGTCGATCGTCTGCGTCCGCACCGTCGCGCTCTTGTCGGCCACCAGCACCCGCGTTAGCGCCGTCCGCACCGCCGGATGGCCGGCAAACGGCTTGAGCGCCTCCAGCGCCTTCAGCCGCACGCCCTCGTTCCCGTCGGTCTCCAGCGCCCGCACCAGTGCCGTCCGGACGTCCTCGTGCTCCACCCGGCGCCGCAGCACCTCCATCGAGTCGACCCGCAGCCCCGGATCTTCGGGATCCCGCGTCGCCGTCAGCAGCATTTCCCGGACGCCCTGATCGTCGACGCGCCCCGTCAGTTCCCGCTGCCGGACCTCGTCGTACACGATCCGCACCTTCCCGTCGGCCGACGGCTCGATGTAGCGTACGTTCCGCACAGCCGACATCGTCGCCCCGGCCGCCGGACCGCCTGGGGTACCGCTCGCTGGTACCAGCCGTGCCCCGGCAAACCCGGCCGCGAACAGCGCCATCGCCATCGCCGGCTTGGCCGCCATTGACCAGAATCCACCTTCCGGCAGCATTCGCCGCCAGAATGGCATGGCCCGCGTCGCCGCCGAGATCTCCGCCACTTCCCGGTACAGATCCTGACGGCACGCCGACAGTAGTTCGAGCGAAGGTTCTATCGCCGCCACGTCGACCGCCGCGTGCAGCCGAGCGAGTGCGGTGCGCTCCTCGTGGCAACCCACGCACGCCGCGACGTGCGCCTCCACGGTTTCCTTCTGTTCGACGGAGAGCTCCCCGTAGGCTTCGAGGACCAGCAGTTCCTGGCAGTCTTCGCATTTGAGATTCGTGTTCATGGGGCCTTTCTCCTCACGCATGATCGCCCAGCGCCGCGCGCATCTTCTGGGTCGCCCGGAACAGGCAGTTCTTGGCGGCCTCTTCCGTAGTGCCCAGGGCTTCGCCTATCGCGCGCAGCCGCAACCCCTGGTAGTGGCGCAGTTCGAAGACTATCCGCTCGCGCGGTGTCAGGCCAGCGAGGGCCCGGTTGATGCGCTGTCGCAACTCGCTCGCGAGAAGCCGCCGTTGCGGATTGTTGTCGGCCCGGTGTTCCTCGACAGACTCGAGGAGGTTCAACGCACCTCCGCGGGTCTCGACGACGGCCGATTCTTCCTTGCGGACCTTTCGTTTCCGCAGGTGGTCCAGGCAGATATTGGTGGCGATGCGGTAGAGCCAGGTGTCGAAACGGCAGTCGAACCGGAACGAGTGCAGGTTCCGGTAGACGCGCAGGAAGGCTTCCTGGTAAACGTCCCGCGCCTCGTCCGGGGACCGCAGCAGGTTCATGGCGATGCGGAGAACGTTCTGGTCGTAGAGACGGATGAGGGAGGCGAAGGCCTCGTGGTCCCCGTGCTGCGCGGCGCGGATCAGAGACGATTCGTCAAAGAGTTCTCGGGCTTGCATTGCGGGGATCGAGATGGATTCTTTGCACACCACCAAGCCTATGGACGCAAGGAAAAAGGTTTGGTTAGGCCCGTTCAAAAAATATTTTCGCCCTGCGGGCAGGGTCCGGAGCGCCGCCGAGCGGTGCCGGTGCCGGTGCCGGTTTCCGTCGCAGGCCCGGCGAGGACCAGTCCGGCAACGCTGGTGCCGCCAGACAAATCGTCGCGGCCACCGCCTCGCCGACGAAATGCGTGACCATTCCGCGCCGGCCGCGTCTGAATCACCGAGCCCGCAACCGACAACGGATCATCGAATGCCCTAGCTGCCGCCACGATAACGGGGCATGCGGCCGGATCGCGGGTATCGCATTTCTGGGAGAACTAACTCACATGCCCGTCCGCAACCCGCTCCGCCGCGCCAACCCCATGGCTACGGCGTCCCTGGCGCTGCTGTCCGCCATCGCCATGCACGCCCAGCCGGTGCCCCCCGCGCCCCCGACTCCGCCCGAGCCCCCGCGCGGGGTCCGCGTGATGAGCCTTGGGGGCGCTACCAGCTACCTCGGCATTGGCGTCAAGGAAATCCTTGCCGATCGCACCAAGGAGCTCAAGCTCAAAGAGGAGGCCGGTGTGGAAATCACCCGCGTCGACCCCGGCAGCCCCGCCGAGAAGGCCGGACTCAAGAATGGCGATGTTGTCCTCGAATACCAGGGCAACCGCGTTGAGGGCGCCGAGCAGTTCGTCCGCTTCGTTCGCGAGACGCCGGTGGGCCGCCAAGTCAAGCTGAAGGTCGTCCGCAACGGATCGAACCAGGCCGTCACCGCCACCATCGGCTCCCGGCCCGGCATCCCGTTCCCGGTCCGGCAGCGCGTCGAAGAGGAACTCGCCCGCGTCCGCGAACAGCTGCGTGAGCTGCCCGAGATCCGCGTGATGGACGTCCCGCGAGCCGTTATGGGCTGGCGCTCCGGCAGGCTTGGTATCGACGGCGAGTCCGTCGAGGATCAACTCGC
The DNA here is from genome assembly GCA_019931245.1 of Bryobacteraceae bacterium CoA2 C42. GTDB lineage: Bacteria > Acidobacteriota > Terriglobia > Bryobacterales > Bryobacteraceae. The sequence continues at coordinate 5,516 of JAINDL010000176.1, read as the reverse complement.
CGACTACTTCGGCGTGAAGGAAGGCGTTCTCGTCCGCTCTGTCGCCAAGGAGATGCCCGCGGTCAAAGCCGGCATCAAGGCCGGCGATGTGATCGTCCGCATCGAAGACCAGCCCGTCCGCACGCCTCGCGAGATAACCGCCGCCATCCGCGGTCACAAGAGTCGCAACCCGCTGAAGGTCACACTCTTCCGCCAGAGGGCCGAGATGACCCTCGAGGTCCAGCTCCCCGACGACGAGCGCCCGGCGCCTATCCCGCGAGGGAAGTCGGCCGCCCGGCCGTGGGACTTCGATTTCTGAAGAACACGTGCACAACGGACTCGCTTCGGCCCGGCAGGAGGGGCGAGTTCCCCGCCCGTTGGCGCCGGGCCGACGCGGCCTGTGCGCTCTTCAGCCGACGTTTATGGACCCCAAACCGCGCGCTGAGTAGGGTGCCGACATGTACCTCTCCAACCCGCTACGGGCCCATCGCTGTTATTACACCGCTGTCGGCGGCCTTCTTGCCTCTGCGCGCCCGTGGTGGGGGCGCTGAGCACAGGCGCATCGCTGGTATTCGACCGCAGTCGGCGGCGGCGCGATTGGAACTGCCATGGCGGGCTTCGCGCCGAGTCTTCTCGACGGGTCCGCACGGCTGGGGCCGGTGAGTCCTCTCGTGCTTTTGCACGCTTTGATCGCCACGCCCTTACGATTACTGTTTGTGTTGCAAGGGACCCTGGTGGCCACGGGGAGAGCGGCGATGCACCGCCGGCTGGGAGTTGCGGCGACGGGACTGGCCGTTCTGGTGATCTTGACCGGGTACAGTACGGTGGTTGAACAGACCCGGCGCGGTACGACCTGAGCGGAGACCTGAACGTCCGAGCGGATCCGAAGCTGGCGGCGGTGTTCCGGCTGGGCGACCTGGTGCCGTTCACGGTTCTGTTCGCGGCGGGGCTTTGGCGCCGCAAGCAACCGGAGGCGCATAAGCGGCTGATGACGCTGGCGACGATCGGGGGGTTTATGTCCGCCGCGGTTGCGCAACTGGTGGGCCACCAGTTCCGCTCGCTGCCGCTGCTGGTCGTACCCCTGATCGGCATCATCTTTTTCGCTCCCGCGGTGTACGATCGGATTCGAAGCGGACGGTTCCATCCCATTACGTTGTGGGGCGGGCTGAGTCTGTTCGCGTGGGGAAACGGGAGAGCGGGTTTGATTGGCCCGAGCGAGGCGTGGCACAACCTGATGGGCTGGCTGATGGGCTGGCTGGTGGGCTGACGCCCGGTGTTCCTGTTGTCGCTGTTGAGGATGGCGGGCGGCTGGGGGTCCGTTGGTGGGAAAGGGGTGCGGCGGTGGGGGCATCCTGCCCCCGTGCCCGGGCGAGGAGACGCGGATCAAGATGAAGTCGATGCGGGCGAGCGGTGGGGGCGGGTGTTCTCAGGCGGGCCAGGCGGGCGGGAGGGGGGCTTCGAGGCGGATCTCTTCCTGGGTGACGGGGTGGGGGAAGCGGAGGTGTTGCGCGTGGAGGAGATAGCCGCCGTCGCCGGGGAGGCCGGGGAGATCGGCGCGGACGCGGCCGGCGGTGTCGTAGAGGGGGTCGCCGAGGAGAGGGTGGCCGATGGAGGCGAGGTGGATGCGGATTTGATGGGGACGGCCGGAGTGGAGGCTGACGGCGAAGGTGGTGGTCTCGGCGGCGCGGGAGAGGACGGTGGCGACGGATTTCGAGGCCTTGCCGGTGGGGCTGGCGGCCCAGACGGAGCCGATGAGGGGGTGGGGGACGAGGCCGATGGGGGTGAGGATTTCGTAGTGGTCGCGGGGGGCGAGGCCGATGGCGAGGGCGCGGTAAACCTTCTCAATTTGGGGGGTGTTCCAGTGGTGGAACAGCCAGGCGGCGGCGGAGGAGGACTTGGCGAAGAGGACGATGCCGGTGGTGGCACGGCCGAGACGGTGGACGGGGTGGGCGGCGGGGGTGCGGCGCTGGACCTGGCGCAGGAGGGTGTGTTCGAGATAGCCGCCGCCGGGGAGGGTAGGGAGGCCGCCGGGCTTATCGACGGCCAACAGGTGGTCGTCCTCCCAGAGGACAGCGAAGTGGAGGGGGGCGGCGGGTTCGACCCAGGACGGGCGGTTCCAGATGAGGGTCTGGCCGGCGGCGAGGGTTTCGGCGCCGGAGGCGGGGGCGCCGTTGAGGGTGACTTCGCCATTTTCGAGTTTTTGCCGCCACTCGGCGGGGGAGGAGTGGGGATAGAGGGCGGCGAGATGGGCGAGCAAGGGCTGGCCGTGGTAGCGGCTACTGATGATGGAGGTGTAGGCGTAGCCCTGATTGCGCATCTTGTTTGAGTGTAGGGGTTGGCATGGCGGGGAGGGGGCCGGGGGCGACGGTCAGAGTGGACTTTGGCCGTCGATGACTCGTCGGAGATAGAGGACATCGTCGGGGGTAGCGTAGCCCTGGCGCCGGATTTCGTCGACGGTTTGGCGCATGATTTGCCGGCGCAGGGCGCGGGCCTGGTCGGGGGCGCTGGCCAAGGGCGCGCTGCTCGATAACCAGCGGAGCAGACTGGAGAGTTGCGTGCTGGCGGTCATGGCGGGTTGGAGGGCTTTGCGTAGGTGGGTTTCGTGTTCGGTGTTGAGACGGTGGATGGCGCGGGCGACGTGATTGACGGGATGGCCGGCCATGGGTAGGGGAGCGGGCGGGACTTCCGCGGCGGCGAGCAGCTGCTTGCGGATGACGTATTGGAACGCTGGCTCGAGGTGGCGTTGGAAGTGGTGGCGGGCGGCGAACTGCGCGGCGATGTCGCGGATGAGCTGTTCGCCGAGGCCTTGGTCTTCGACGAGGCCGAAGAGGAGGAGGACGCCCATGAGTTCGGCGTACCAGGTTTCACGGCTGGTGAGGCCGAAGCTTTCGATGTCCTTTTGAGTGACCGGCGCCTGCCAGAAGCGGGCATTGGTGGCGATGTCGTGGGCAGCGACGAGGAAGGAGTCGCGGACGAACTCTCCGGCCCAACCGCCGTTCTCCTGGCGGCCGGGGTAGCCGCGCTCGACATTCTCGACCATGATTTGGGAGAAGCCGGCGGCGAGCGGGTTGGAGCGACTGTTGTTGGAGTAAGTGCGGAAGACGGCGCGGGCGTAGGCCCACTGGGCGTCGGGGGTCCGAGCGCGGAGTTCGGCGAGGTCCTGGGCGGGAAGAGAGAGGGCGGAGAGGAGCCCGAGGGTGAGGAGCGGAAGGGGGCGGCGCATACCGGGATATGACACCGCCCGGGGAAGGCTAACAGGTCCGGAGAGGATTATTTGTCGACCTGAATGGTGATGCGGTGGGGCGCCGGGCCGGCGAGGTCGATGGCGGCTTCGTCGAAGCGCGGGGCGCGGGTTTTGTGGCGGACGTTGTTCGAGACGCCCCAGGGTTCGGTGGGCATGCCGAGGAAGTTTTTGTCGGTCTTTCCGTTTTTGTTGCGGTCCACCAGGACGGCGACGGCGTAGCGGCCGGGGGCGACGTTGGGGAAGCGGCATTCGACGGCACCGGGCTGCGCGGGCTGCTGGACGCGGAGGAAGGCGCCGGTATCGGAGGGGAATTCCGAGCCGGGACGATGGAGGGCACAACGGACATCGCCTTGGGTGTCGAGGAGGCCGGTGATGGTGACAATGAGTAATAGGGGATTCATAAATAGACAGTGTCTAGTCCAAGAATAACCGTGCGGATAGACAGTGTCAACTTATTTTTGAGGGCGGCGCCGGACTACGGATTCAGGAGGGTGGCCGCGGAGGCGAAGGGGATTTCGGTGCCGTTGGTGATGGCAAGGTACATGACCTGGAGATCGAGGCTGCCGGTAGGGGCGAGGAAGTGATAGTCGTCGATGTAGCCTTCGGCGGTGTCGTTCAACGGGTCGCCGTTGGGCCAGAGGAAGACCACGTCGCGGGCGAGGGACTGGCGTTCCCAGTCTTCGAAGTCGACGCGGTCGAGGGATCCGGAGACAGCGCCGTCGGAGTAGATGAGCTTCTTGGGCCCGAGGAAGGGGAGGTTGGTGGGCCCTTTTCCGGTGGTGATGGTGGGGTCGCCGTAGTAGAGTTTGTAGCGCTGGCCGCCGAGGTGCATGGGGAAGGCGGCCTGGGCGTCGAGGAAGAGCTTCGGGCAGCCGTTGGCGGCGTACTGGACGTTCCATCTGGCGCCATCCCAGACGGCGTAGCCGTGGTTCATGCCGCCGGTGGCGCAGCCGGGGATGCGGTCGGTGGTGAAGACGAGGAAGGTTCCGGGGGCACCGTCCCAGCGCCAGTCGGTTTGGGTGGGGAAGGCGACTTTATGCTGACGGGCGTGGGGGATGCGGGGGTTGGCGAGGGTGGTGTCGCCTTCGACGCCGATGAGGGTGGAGAGCGGGCAGCCGCCGCCGGGGGAGTAGTCTGCCGTGGTGGAGCAGGTGGTGGCGGCGCCGGAATTGAAGTCCTGGCCGGTGAAGCCGTCGACGCTATCGAGGGAGAAGATGCGGGTTTTGCGGTCGGGCCCCTGGGCTTCGAAGAAGAGGCGGACCTTGCCGTTGGTCATGGGGACGCCCTGGCCGGTGGCGATGGATTCGATGAGGGGGGCGGGCGAGGAGGGGGTGAGGAGTCCGGTGGTGGCGCCGGGGTTGGTGAAGGAGAGGTAGCTGGCGGGGTCGGCGGCGTTGGCGGCGGAGGGGGTGAGCGCGGTGATGAGGGCGGCGTTGGGCGGGGGCATGGGTCCGTAATAGAGCTGGATGCGGTTGGCGGTGACGGGGCCGGCTTCGGGGCCGAAGCGGGTGGCGCTGATGCGGACGTTGCCATTGCGGACGATGCGGGTGAGGCCGGCGGTGGTGTTGCCGGCGCCGCGGAGCTGCCAGTACTCGGTGGCGGTGGAGCCGGTGACGGGGCTGGCGGCGCCGCTTTGGCGGCAGGGGGCATCGGCGCAGGCTTTGACGGTGATGGCGTAGGGGGTGGCGGCTTTGAGGCCGGTGAGAGTAGCGGAGAGGGAGCGGGCGGTGGCGGAGACGGTAGTGCCCTGGAGGGATTCGGCGGCGGTGATCTGGTAGTGATCGACGGGGTAGGAGGGGGCGGTCCAGGCGAGAGCGAGTTGGGAGGAGGAGCCGAAGCGCCGGGCGCCGACCGATTGTTCGGCGACGGCGGAGACGGTGACGCGGGTGGGGGCGGGGAGGGCGGTGGTATCGGAGGAGGCGGCGTCGCGGGTGGCGACGATGATGGAGTTGCCGGAGGGAGCGGCGGGGACCTGGAAGTTGATCTGGTAGAGGCCGACGAAGCCGGGGGCGAGCCCGGCGAACAGGACGGGGGCGTCTTTGCCGCCGAAGGTGACGGTGACGGCGGCGGCGGGGAGTTGGTTCAGGGGGCCATTGGAGGCGTTGTCGCCGGCGGGGGTACCGGCGGAGATGGCGGGGCTAACGTTGCCGAGACCGGTGAGGAAGAGGATGAGGTAGTCGCCGGGCTGGGCGGGGGCAGCGGCGGTGACCATGGTCCAATCGGTGGCGCGGACGAGGATGGGGTCGCCTTTGCCGTCCATCGAGCGGGTGAAGAGGCGGGGGTCGGCGGGGGC
>JAINDL010000009.1 GCA_019931245.1 Bryobacteraceae bacterium CoA2 C42 | reverse complement strand
TCGAAGAAGGGCATTTGATGAGTGACCACGTACACAGGATGATCGAGATACCGCCGAAGGTATCGGTGTCGCAGGTTGTGGGGTACATCCAGGGGAAGAGCGCGATTCATGTCGCGCGAGTCTACGGAGAGCGGAAGCGCAACTTCGTAGGGCAACACTTCTGGGCGCGCGGTTACTACGTGTCGACCGTAGGTCGGGACGAGGCGGTGATCCGCGAATATATTCGGAACCAAGAGAAGGAAGATGAACGAATGGACCAGTTGAAACTTTACTATTGAACCGCCACTGTAATGGTGGCTAACCTCAAGCGGACGTCGCGTTAGAGACCCCGCAAAGCCGCTTTGAGCGGCTCACGAAATAAGGCCCCCGGCTTTGCCGGCGGATACTTACCTGTGCCTGTCGGAGTCGAGCAACGGGGGATCGCAGTGGCGACAGAGCCGCTATGCGCTCGCCGAGGACTTCGCTGCGGCGCGGAACGGCTGGGCCAACGGCGAGGACTTAGTTCGATGGAAGCGGGCGCGGACACCGCTTATAAACCGCAGCGGACGCCCCCCCATCCTTCCTTTAGCCGCGACGAGCCTTTAGCCGCGACGAGCCTTTAGCCCCGACGAGCCTTTAGCCCCGACGAGCCTTTAGCCCCGACGAGCCTTTAGCCCCGACGAGCCTTTAGCCCCGACGAACGCTCGGTGGTGTTCACGAGTGACCGAACTGGCCACGCGCACGTCTATGTCGCCTGGATTCCCGTCGGCTAGATGCCCGCCTTCATCGCACTGAAGTCCTTTTGGAACGAATCGATCACCCGCTCGGCCTTGTTCTTCAGTCCCGCTTGTTCGAGCAAGGGGGTGGGGTCGACCGGCGGCTTATCCGTGGGGAGTAGGGTGATTCCTAACCCATTAATGGCTTGGTCGGCCAGTTGAACCGCCCGGCTCAGTGAGAGCAAACCCGGCCCGGCGGCATTCTCCTCGGGAGCATGATGGTGGCGGACCGCGGAGCGGATCGGTACTGGTAGCTGCCACTTCTCAAGCACGGCCAGCGACAGTTCCGGATGGGTTACCCCGAGCAGTTCACTCTCGCATTCGACGGCCGGTCGGCCGGACTGCTTCTGCATCTGGCAGACCTCGGAGTACGCCTCCGGCAAGCCCACGGCGAACATCAGTTTACCCAGATCATGCATCAGTCCGGAGATAAACGCTCCCTCGGCGTAATCGACGGGCAGATACTGCGCCAGCAGATCCGCCATGAGCGCGGTGGCGATCGCGTGCTGGTTGAAGCGCGTATCCGACCATCCCTTCGGCAGCTTCAACTGTGTCATCATCCGGGCCACCTGCATCGCCAAGATAATGTTCCGCAGTTTGACGGTGCCGAGAATCGCGATCGCCTGACGGACACTGCTGATCGAGGCCGAACGCCCATAGGCGGCCGAGTTCACGATGCGTAGGACGTTTCCGGCCAGCACGGCATCTTTCTCGATCCAATCCGCCAAATCGGTGAGCATGACATCCTCGCGGGCGAGGGTGGCCATCAGTTTGGCGAGAACGGGGTTGAACGGGGGAAGTTGTCCTAGCGCATGCAGCGCTTTCTCTCTGGCTACGGAAGGGGTGATGATGGCATTCATGGCGGCTACTTCTCAATCACCTCCTCGACCCTTCGGATAAAAGTCTTAGACTATTGGTTGTGATTGAGCCTCCTCCGTTTGTGCAGCCTCCCGCCGTGGCCGTCCGGGATTTGCGGAAAGTTTACGGCATCAGGGCCGCCGTCGACGGTTTGACGCTGACCGTGCCCCGGGGCTGCTTCTTCGGCTTTTTAGGACCCAACGGGGCGGGGAAAACTACCACCATCAAGATGCTGATGGGCCTGGCGGCGCCCACCGCGGGCGAGATCGAGATGCTAGGCCTTCGGATGCCGGACGATGCCGTGGCCATCAAGCGGCAGATCGGTCTGGTGCCGGACGATACGCTGTTGTTTGATCAGTTGACGGGCCCGGAGTTTCTCGAATTCAGCGGACGGCTCTATGGCCTCGCGCCGGACCTCGCCCGGGAGCGGAGCCGGGAACTGCTCGCCTTATTCGAAATGGACGGCCACGGACAGAAGCTGATCGGCGAATATTCGAAAGGCATGCGGAAGCGCGTGGCCATGGCCGCCGCGCTGATCCACTCTCCGCAGCTGTTCCTGCTCGATGAGCCCTTTGAGGGCGTCGACGCCGTGGGCGCGCGGCTGATGAAGGATATCCTGGCTGACCGCGTCCGCCGCGGCGCCACCATCTTTCTCACCTCGCATGTCCTCGACGTGGTCGAGCGGCTTTGCGACCGGGTAGCGATCATTCACGATGGCAAGCTGGTGATCGACGAGCCGATGTCCCGGCTGCGCGCGGGCGACGAGACGCTCGAAGAGATTTTTGTACGAGTGGTGGGTGCGGCGCCGCGGGCGGCCGATGCGCTGGAGTGGCTCTAGCGTGCTGGGCCCGGTCCGCGCGATTCTCTGGGCGCAGTGGCGCGCGCAGCGCAACTTCGTACTCGGCTCCCACAAGACGGGTATCCTACTTGCCTGGTTGAGCGGTCTGCTCTGGTACGGATTGTGGGCGGGCCTGGCGCTGGGTGCGGCGCTGTTGACGGGCCGGGGCGGCGGGCCGTCGGAATCGATCGAACCGGTGTTCGGAACCGTTCTTTTCTTTAATTTTTTCTTCTGGCAGATGTTTCCGATCGTGCTGGCTTCGAGCGGCGCCTTCCTCGACGTCAAACGGCTGCTCGTCTACCCCATCCCACCCGGCCAACTATTCCTGCTCGAATTGGCCCTGCGGGTATCGACGGGGCTCGAGATGCTGCTGGTGCTGTTGGGCGTCTGCGCCGGGGCGGCCTGGAATCCGGGACTGCCGTGGTGGGCGCCCGTGCCCCTGCTGGCTTTCGGAGCGTTTAACTTACTGCTATCGAGCGGTCTGAAGACGCTGCTCGATCGGATGCTGCAGCGCCGCTGGGTGCGGGAGATCCTGGTCGGCTGCCTGCTTCTGCTGCTGGTGTTGCCGCAACTGGTCTCGATGAATGGGCTGCCGGCGCCGCTGGTGGCCCAGTTCGAGCAGGCGGTCCGGCTCAACCGCTTCCTGCCGTGGAAAGCTGCCGCCCTGCTGGTCACGGGCCAGGGCGGAGCGGAGGCGCTAGCTTTGCTCGGTGGCTGGATTGGTCTTGCCTATTGGTTTGCCCGCACGCAGTTCCGGCGGTCGCTGCGTCTCGAGGAGTTCAGCGCCGTACCGAGCGGGGGGCGGCGGCGGAGCGAGACGTGGCGGCGGAGCGAGACGTGGCGGCGGAGCGAGACGTGGCGGCGGAGCGAGACGTGGCTTGAGGGGATCTACCGTGCGCCGACGCTTCTGTTCCGGGACCCGCTGGCGGCCGTGATCGAAAAGGAGTTCCGGTTACTTGTGCGCTCGCCCCGCTTCCGTCTGATGCTGCTGATGAGCTGTGTCCTGAGCCCGCTGCTGTTTCTGCCGTTCGGCATGCGAAGCGTCAACGGCGAGGGGTTTGTCGCCGGCAACTATCTGACGCTGTCGATGTCATACGTCCTCATGACGCTGAGCGACATTCTGTTGTGGAACATCTTCGGCATGGAGCGCGGCGCGGCGCAGGCGACGTTTGTCATGCCGGTTGGCATCCGCACGGTGCTGTACGCTAAGAATCTGGTGGCGGCGCTCGTACTGTTCTCGTGCCTGCTGGTGCTCACCGCCACCTCGATGCTGCTGCCGGTCCCGGTGGGATTCACCCAGTTCCTGGAGGCCGCCGGGGTGCTGGCCGTGACTTCACTGGTGCTGCTGGGCGCGGGCAATCTTTCGAGCATCGCCTATCCGCGCGCCGTCGACCCCAATCAAATGATGCGCAACTCCTCGGGCGGCATGGTGACCGCCCTGCTGCTGCTGCTCTATCCCGTGCTGTCGATCCCCGTTTCGCTCGCCTATCTCGCTCGCTGGGCGCTCGATTCCCAGGCCGCCTTTTTCGCGGTGCTCGCAGTGGACCTGCTGCTGGCCGGAATCCTGTATTGGGTGGCAACCGATGCGGCGATCGAAACCGCCGAAGCGCGCAAGGAGCAAATGATCAGCGCCCTGACCGCCTCGCAGCGGGAGGGGCCGATCTCGATCCGGTGACGTCCGCTACACGATCTGCGTGATCACCTGGCCATGCACCTCCGTCAGCCGTTCGCGGCGGCCGAGGTGGAGGTAGCTGAGCGCATCCTGCTGCAGGCCAAGCTGGTGCAGGATCGTCGTGTGGATATCGCGGAAGTGGCACGGATTCTCGACGGCGCGTAGGCCGATGGCGTCCGTCGCGCCCACCGTCTGGCCGCCCTTGATACCGCCGCCGGCCATCCACATCGTAAATCCAAGGTTGTGATGGTCGCGGCCCTCGGTGCCTTCCGACTCGGGCGACCGGCCGAACTCGCCACCCCAGACGACCAGCGTCGAATCGAGCAAACCGCGCTGCTTCAGGTCTTTGATCAAAGCGGCCACCGGCTGGTCGGTGTGGCCGGCCATGCGGATATGGTTCTCTTCGATGTTGGAGTGCGCGTCCCACTGCATATTGCCCGGGCCGCCGCCGGCGACCACCGTGACAAAGCGCACGCCCCGCTCGACGAGACGGCGGGCGAGCAGGCAGCGGCGGCCGTAGTCGTCGGTCTCCTTCTTGCCGATGCCGTAGAGTTCGCGCATGGCATCGGATTCCTTGGCGATATCGAAGGCCTCGGGGGCTTCGGTCTGCATTTTGAAGGCGAGGTCGTAGGCGGCGATGCGGGCTTCGAGTTCGGCGTCGCCGGGCTTCATCTCGGCTTCGTTGAGGCCGCGCAGGAGATCGAGCGTGCGGCGGCGCTGCGGAGTCGTGATGCCTTCGGGCAGGTCGAGATTCAGCACGGGCCGGGCGCCGGGGCGCAGCATGGTGGGCTGGTAGACAGCCGGCAGGAAGCCCTGCGTGTACATGGGCTGGCCCGCTTCGAGGGCGCCCTTGGGGTCGGGCAGCACGCAGTAGGCCGGCAGGGACTCGCTCTCGGTGCCGAGACCGTAGGCGACCCAACTGCCCATGTTCGGAAAGCCGGGCAGAATGCGGCCGGTCATGAGCTGATACTGGGCGGCCGAGTGCACCACCATGTCACCGTGGCAGGAGCGGATAATGGCTAACTCGTCGACAATGCTGGCCTGGTGCGGGAACAGGTCGGAGACTTCGATGCCACTCTTGCCGTAGCGACGGAAGGTGCGCTTGGTGCCGAGCAGCTTGGCGGTTTTGGAGACGAACTGATACTTGGCTTCGCCGAATTCGGCCGGACGCTTCTGGCCGCTGAGCTGGTTGAGCAGCGGCTTGGGGTCGAAGGTTTCGATGTGGCTGGGGCCGCCGGCCTGGAACAGGAAGATGACGGACTTGGCTTTGGCCTTGTCCGGCATATGGGGCGGCTTGGGCGCGAGCGGGTTCTTCACGGCGGCCTGCGCCGTCATCTGGGCCAGGGCCAGGGAGCCGAAGCCGCAGAAGGCATCGGTGAGGAATTCGCGGCGGTTACGGGTCCAGCGGAAGTGTTCAGACATGATCAGTCCACGTACAAAAAGGCGTTGAGGTTCAGCACGGCCAGGGCGAACTCGCGCAGGGGCCGGCCTTCGTTGAGATACTGCAGGGCGAGCGCGCGTTCCTTAGCCGAGGGGGGGCGGCTGGTGGCGAGTTGCCAGGCGTGCTCGACCATTTTCCCGCGGTCGCCTTGGGCTTCGGCTTCGATGCGCCGGGCAAAGGCGGTGGCCATGCGGGAGGCGAGGTCGCCGTTGGTGAGTTCGAGCGCCTGCGGGGCGTGGGTGGAAGACTCGCGGCGGGCGCAGCTGATCTGCAGGTCCGGGGCGTCGAAGGTCTCCATCATGGGCAGGCGCAGGTTGCGCTTGGCCATCAGGTAGACGCTGCGGCGGTCGTGTTCGGCCGGGTCCGGGGTGATGGCCCACTGCGAGGGCTTGTAGAGAAAGTTAACCAGTTCGGGGTCGACCGGGACGATGACGCTGGGGCCGCCGGCTTTCGCATTGAGCTTGCCGGAGACGGCGAGCAGGCTATCGCGGAGCTCTTCGGCTTCGAGACGCCGCCGGCTCCAGTGCCAGAGCAGCTTGTTTTCGGGGTCTGCGGCGGTGGCCTGCGCGGCGATGGGCGATTCAAACGACTGCCGCCAGGTGCTCGAAGTCAGCAGCAGCCGGTGCAGCGGCTTCATACGCCAGCCGCCGGCTATCAACTGATTGGCGAGGTAGTCGAGCAGTTCGGGATGCGTGGGGCGGAGGCCCATCTTGCCGAAGTCGTTCGGCGTGGCCACCAGACCGCGGCCGAACTGCCAGTGCCAGATGCGGTTGGCGATGACGCGAGCCGTGAGCGGGTTCTCCGGATCGATGAGCCATTCCGCCAGCTTGGTGCGCGGGTTTTCGGGCAGCGACGTCCGCTCCGGCGCGCCGTCCGGCAGCAGGACGCCGAGGGGCCGGGCGCCGACCTTCTCTTTCGGCTGGTTGTACTCGCCGCGGTTCAGCAGATGAATCGGCGAGACGCGCTGGAAATCGTTTTCGACGCTGTAGAGCGCGGGGAGAGGGGCGGGCAGCCGGTCGTTGGCCGCTTCGAGTTTCTTTTCGAGGGCCAGGCGTTCGTCGCCGACTTTGCCGCGCAACTCGGCTTTGAGGGTCTTGATCTCCTCCTGGATCGTCTTGGCCTTGGCTTCCCAGGCGGCCTGTTCGGCCTCGGCGGCGAGCGGCATATCTTTTTCGTGGGTCGCCGAGAAGTAGGACTGGATGCGGTAGTAGTCGGCCTGGCGAATGGGATCGAACTTATGATCGTGGCAGCGGGCGCAGCCGAGGGTGACGCCGAGGAAGGCGGCGCCGACCACGTTGGTCATCTCCGTGAGCACTTCGTTGCGGGAGCTCGCCACTTCCTGATTGCCGGCGTTCTTGCGCAGCGGGCCCATGCGCTGGAGGCCGGCGGCAATCCGCATCGGCTCCTCTTTGGGCGCGATCTCGTCGCCGGCGAGCTGCTCCATGAGGAACTTGTCGTAGGGCTTGTCGGCGTTGAAGGACTGAATGGTGTAGTCGCGGAAGCGCCAGGCGCCGTTGCGGTGGGTATCGTATTCAAATCCGTCCGATTCGGCGAAGCGGACCACGTCGAGCCAGTGCTGGCCCCAGCGTTCGCCGTAGTGGGGGGAGGCGAGCAGACGGTCGATGACCTTCTCCCAGGCTTGCGGCGAGCGGTCCTGGACGAAGGCTTCCACCTCCTCCGGGGTAGGCGGCAGACCGATGAGTGTAAAGGTGGCGCGGCGGATCAGGGTACGGCGGTCGGCCTCCGGCGCCGGGCGCAACCCGGCTTTCTTGAGGCGGGCGAGGACGAAGGCGTCGACGGGGTTCTTCACCCAGGCCTGGTCGGCGGGGTCAGAGTAGGCCGGGACCTCCGGGGTGGTCCGTTTCTGGAAGGCCCAATGCCGGCGTTCGACAGCGGTGTAGGTACCGAGAGGCGCTACAGTCTCCTCCGCCGCCGCGTGAAACACGACGAGGGCCGAGAGCAGGGCGGCAAAGCGGGGAGAGCGCATATTCATTAGGGATCATACATTTTAGCCGGACCGGAGACAAGGGGTAGTCTGCGACACTGGTGGGAATGCGGATCCTCTTGCATGCAGTTGCCCTTAGCAGTTTGAGCTTCGCCCAGGTAGCCGAGGTTCCCGTGATGGCGCCGGTTTCCCAATGGGAGCCGCCGGCGGCCCAACTTGCCGTTTCGCTCTCCGATAGCACTTCGGCGGCGCCGATGAATTTATTGACCGTCGGAGAGCGGTCCCAATGGCAGGAGACCGGACGATACTCCGATTCGGTCGCCTTTGCCCGGGCGCTCGAAAAAGCCAGCCCCTGGGTGCGGACGATCTCTTTCGGCAAATCGCCGCAGGGGCGGGACCTGATCGCGACGATCGTCTCGAAGGACCGTGCCTTCACGCCCGAAGCGGCCCGGAAGACGGGCAAGCTGATTGTGCTGCTTGAAAGCTGCATCCATCCCGGCGAGGTGGACGGCAAAGAGGCCGGCGAGATGCTGCTGCGCGATGTCGCCGTCACCAAGCGGTACGCCGAGTGGCTCGACCAGGTGATACTGATCAACATCCCGATCTTCAACGTGGACGGCCACGAGATCTGGAGCGGCTACAACCGCATTAATCAGCAGGGGCCGAACGCCATGGGCTTCCGCGCCACGGCGCAGCGGTTGAACCTGAACCGTGATTTTCTCAAGGCCGACGCGCCGGAGATGCAGGCCTGGCTCCGGTTCTTCAACGCCTGGCTGCCGGACTTCTTCATCGACAACCACGTGACCGACGGCGCCGATTTTCAGTACGACGTCACGATCGACACGCCCATGAACCAGGACATCTGGGAGAACCTGGCCCGGTGGACCCGCGAGCGCTACCTGCCGGCGCTGCAGGACGCGATGACTACCGATGGACACGTGATGGGCCCCTACGGCGGCTTCCGGCAGCGCGGCCGGCCCGAGAGCGGCTTTCAGACGCTGGGCGTTACGCCGCGCTTTTCCAACGGCTACCTGGCCGCGCAGAACCGGCCATCGCTGCTCGTCGAAACCCACAGCCTGAAGACCTTCAAGACGCGGAGCTGGGGCCACTACAACATCATGAAGCGGTCGATGGAAATCCTGGTCCGCGACCCGAAGACGCTGCGGGAGGCGGTGCGGGAGGCTGACCGGGCGGTGGCGGCGCTGGCGGGGTCGGGGGTGGCGGTGCACCTGGACGGAAAGTCCAGTGACGAAACGAAGCCATTTACGTTTCGGGCGCTGCGGGCCGAGGCGCGGCCGAGTTCGCTAGCCGGAGCGCCGGTGCTGGTCTATCAAAAAGACACGCTCGATATCCCGACGAAGATCTACGACCGCATGACCACGACCCTGGCCGCCACCATGCCAAAGGGCTACTACGTGCCGGCCGAGTGGGGCGAGGTGATCGAGCGGCTGGCGCTGCACGGCGTGAAGACGGAGCGGACCACGCGGGAGATTCGCGGCGAGTTTGCCACCTACCGGCTGAAGGAGCCCAAGTGGAGCACGACGCCGTTTGAAGGGCGATTGGCGGTGGATTTCCGGGTGGTGCCGGGGAAGGAGCAGCGGGTGATTCCCGCCGGCAGCGTCTATGTGCCGATGAACCAGCGGGCCGCGCGCGTGGCGCTGAACCTGCTGGAACCGGCGGCGCCGGATTCGCTGGTGCGTTGGGGCTTTCTGAACTCGATCTTCGAGCAGAAGGAGTACTTTTCCGAATACGTCTTTGAGCCGATTGCGCAGGAGATGGCGCGGCGGCATCCGCAGCTGCTCGCCGAGTTCAACGCCAAGGTGAAGGACGATGGGCGCTTTGCGGCCAACCCGCGGGCGCGGCTCCAGTGGTGGTACGAGCGGTCCCCCTACCTGGAGCCGGATAAAGACGCCTACCCGATCGTCCGCGTCGAGTAGTGAATCGATGAGTAACTAGGCCAGCAGGGCCTTGACCACGTGGGCTTTTTCCACGCCCGTGAGCCGCTGGTCGAGGCCCTGGAACTTATAGGTAAACCGTTCGTGGTCGATGCCGAGCAGGTGGAGCAGGGTGGCCTGGAAGTCGCGGACGTGGACGGGATCTTTGACGATGTTGTAGCTGAACTCGTCAGTCTCGCCGTGCGTATAGCCGCCTTTGGTGCCGCCGCCGGCCATCCAGAGGCTGAAGCAGCGCGGGTGGTGATCGCGGCCGTAGTCGGTGGGGGTGAGCTTGCCTTGCGAGTAGATGGTGCGGCCGAACTCACCACCGAAGATGACGAGCGTATCGTCGAGCATGCCGCGCTGCTTGAGGTCCTGGACGAGGGCGTAGCAGGCCTGGTCGACATCCTTGCACTGCGCGGGCAGCACTTCGGGCAGCAGGCCGTGGACGTCCCAGCCGCGCATGTAGAGCTGGACGAAGCGGACGCCGCGTTCGACGAGGCGGCGGGCCATGAGGGCGGAGTTGGCGAAGGTGCCGCCTTCGCGGGCGGCTTCGCCGTAGAGCTTGAAGGTAGATTCGGGTTCGCTCTTGATGTCGGTCAGCTCGGGCACGGAGGCTTGCATGCGGAACGCCATTTCGTACTGCGCGATGCGGGTGCGGGTCTCCGGGTCGCTGAGCTTTTCGGCGGTGAGCTGGTTCATCTGGCCGAGGGCGTCGAGCATGCGGCGGCGCATCGGGGTGGGGACGCCGTCAGGATTATTGATATATAGCACCGGGTCACCGCCGCTGCGGAGCGAGACGCCGGAGTACTGGCCGGAGAGGAAGCCGGCGCTCCACAGGCGGGCCGAGATGGCCTGCACGTTGGCTTTGGGATGGGTGTGTTTGGCGTTGAGGACGACGAAGGCGGGCAGGTCCTGATTCATGCTGCCGAGGCCGTAGGAGACCCAGGAGCCGATGCAGGGCTTGCCGGCGATCATGAAGCCGGTCTGGATGAAGGTGATGGCCGGTTCGTGGTTGATCGCCTCGGTGTTCATGGACCGGATGAGGGTGATGTCGTCGGCCATTTTGGCGGTCCAGGGCAGGAGTTCGGATAGCTCCATGCCGCTCTTGCCGTGCTTGCCGAATTTGAAGACGGTGGGCGCGATGGGGAAGCGGGCCTGGCCGGCGGTCATGGTGGTGAGCCGCTGGCCGGAACGGATGGATTCCGGCAGGTCCTTGTCGAACCAGTCCTTCATCTTCGGCTTCCAGTCGAACAGGTCGTGCTGGGGCGGGGCGCCGACCATGTGCAGATAGATGACGCGCTTGGCCTTCGGGGCGAAGTGCGGCAGACCGGGCAGGCCCGGGACGCCGCCTTCGGCCTTGGGCGCGGCCGAGAGCAACTGCGAGAGGGCCACGGCGCCAAGGCCACCGCGCAGGAGTTGGCGGCGGGCTTCGTTGACGACGCACTCTTCACTGGGATCGGGGTTCGCTTTGAGAAACGGGAGCAGGCTCATTTGGTGACGACCTCGTCGAGATTCAGAAGTTGGTTGGTGACCATGGTCAGCGCCGCGAACTCGGCCGGGGGCAGGGACGCATCGGCCTTCGATTCGCCGACGGCGAGCAGTTTGCGGGCGTCGGCGGGGTAGGAGTCGTAGTGGCGCAGATAGTCGCGGTAGGCGCTTTGGGTGATGGTTTGTTCGCGGTCGTCGAGGGGACGCGCGAGGACGGTGCGGGCGATGAGTTGGAGTTGGCCGGCGGGATTGTTCTTTTCCGCCAGGAGCGCGCGCTGGGCCAGGGCGCGGGCGGCTTCGACAAACTGGGGATCGTTCATGGTGACGAGGGCCTGCAGCGGGGTGTTGGTCCGTTCGCGGCGGACGGTGCAGGTTTCGCGGGTAGGAGCGTTGAAGATCTCCATGTTGGCGGGCGGGGCGCTGCGCTTCCAGAACGTATAGAGGCTGCGGCGGTAGAGGTTTTCGCCCGAGTCGCGTTTGTAGAAGCGGGTGTTGCTGCCGTCCATGGCGACGGTTTCCCAAACGTTATCCGGCTGGTAGGGTTTGACGCTGGGGCCGCCGATTTTGGCGGTGAGCAGGCCGCTGGCGGCGAGAGCATAGTCGCGGATCATCTCGCCGTCCATACGGAAGCGGGGGCCGCGGGCGAGCAGGCGGTTGTCCGGGTCGGCCTGCAGCTTGGCGGGGGTGGCGATGGCGGCCTGGCGGTAGGCGGCGCTGGTAACCATCAGGCGCAGGAGCGCCTTGACGTCCCAGCCCGATTCGCGGAACTCGATGGCGAGCCAGTCGAGCAGTTCGGGGTGCGAGGGCGCTTCGCCCTGGCTGCCGAAATCGTCGGCGGTCTTGACGATGCCGGTGCCGAAGATCTCCTGCCAGAAGCGGTTGACGGTGACGCGGGCGGTGAGCGGGTTGTTGGCGTCGACGAGCCACTGGGCGAGGCCCAGGCGGTTTTTCGGGGCGCCGGCGGGCAGGGGCGGCAGGACGCCGGGGACGGCCGGTTCGACCTTGTCGCGGGGTTGATCGTACTGGCCGCGGTAGAGGATGTTGGACATGGGCAGGGAGTTGGTTTTCTCCTGCATGACGTGGGTGATGGCGCCGCGGCGGCGGATGGCGAGGCGTTCGGCCGTGAGCGCGGCGAGGTGTTGATAGGCCTGCCGGGCGCCGGGGTCGACATTGACGAGGTAGTAGTGCTCGGCGGCGGCGCGGTCGCCCCGGCTGAACTCGGGCCAGAGGGCGATGGTGCGCGCTTCGTCCACGCCGAGCGCGCGGGGGTAGAGGCGCAGGTCGCTGATTTTGCCGCCGGCGAAGAAGCGCTTGTTGCCATCGCCACCCAGGCGCAGGGGAGCCTTGGTTTCGATTTCGCCCATCAGGTCGAAGAGCGATTCGTTGGCGCCTTCGTAGGGCACGGCTTCGCCGTTGACGAACAGGGCGAGGCTGTCGCGGCGGCCGCTGCCGTCGTAGGTGACGGTGAGGTGTTGCCAGGCGTCGACGGCCAGGCGGCGGTCGTTGGTACCGCGCACTTGAATGGCTTTGTTGTCGTCACCGACGAGGCGCAGGAAGGGGCGGCGATCGTTGACTTCAACGGCGATGCCGCGGGCTTTGTCTTCGGGGTAGCGCTGGAGCTGGCTGAGGACGGTGAGGCTTTCGGTGCTCTTGGGCAGGAAGAAGCGGACGGCGATGGAGAAGGGGCGATTGCGGGCGAACAGGGGTTGGCTGGGGAGTTCGCGGCTCTGCTTGGCTTCGAAGCTCATCTCGCCGGCGGGCAGGCGGAAGAGTTCGCCGGCGACGGGGAGTTTCACCTTTTTGTATCGGCCCTTGGTGAACCAGGCGTTGAAGCCCGGGGCGGCGGCGGTGCGGGCGGCTGCGATGGCGGCGCGGGCGGCCGCTTCGTCGGCCGGCAGGCTCTGCCAGCGGGAACGGTCTTCGGGGCGGGGCACGAGGAGCACGGGCGGGGTGTCGTAGATATTGCCGTCGAGCGGGCGCTGGAGGGTGTTGCGGTAGAAGGCCGTGAGCGCGTAGAAGTCTTTTTGCGAGATGGGATCGAACTTGTGGTCGTGGCAGCTGGCGCAGCCGACGGTCATGCCGAGGAAGACGGCGCCGGTGGTGTCGGCGCGGTCCTTGTCGTACATGGCCTGTACTTCGTCGGGGATCACGCCGCCTTCGTTGGTGGTGACGTTGCAGCGCTGGAAGCCGCTGGCGATCTGCTGCTCCATGGTGCGGTTCGGGAGCAGGTCGCCGGCCACCTGCCAGAGGACGAACTGATCGAAGCGGAGATTCCTGTTGAAGGCCTGGATGACCCAATCGCGGTAGGGCCACATTTCGCGGTAGTTATCGACGTGGAGGCCGTGGGTGTCGGCGTAGCGGGCGGCGTCGAGCCAGAAGCGGGCGCGGTGTTCGCCGTACTGGGGGGAGGCGAGGTAGCGGTCGACGAGCTTTTCGTAGGCGTCCGGGGCGGGGTCGGTGACGAAGGCTTCGACGTCGGCGGGTTGGGGCGGGAGACCGGTGAGGTCGAGGGCGGCGGTCAGCTTCCGGGGCCGGGGTGAGGCCGGCGGCTTCGATGCGGGCGAGCAGGAGTTGATCGAGCGGGCTGCGGGGCCATTGCGTATTGCGCACGGTGGGCAGCGACGGCTTGGCGGGCTGCTGGAAGGCCCAGTGCTCCTGCCAGGGGGCGCCCTGGGCGATCCAGCGGGTGAGGATCTGCTGCTGCTGGGCGGAGATTTTCTTGTGCGACTGCGGCGGGGGCATGACGCGCGCGGGGTCCTGATGCCGGATGCGCTCGAGAATGAGGCTGGCGGCCGGCTGGCCGGGCACGATGGCCGCGCCCTGCTTGCGCGGGGCGAAGGCGCCTTCGCGGGTATCGAGGCGCAGGTTGGCCATGCGGGTGGTACGGTCCGGGCCGTGGCAGTGGAAGCAGTTATCGGAGAGAATCGGGCGCACCTGGCGCTGGAAATCGACGGGCGTTTCGGCCAGGGCGATTCCCGCGGCTAACGTGACGAAAACGATAATCCGCATTCAATTCCTATTCTAATGCACAGCTGCGGGGCCGACCTGCGGGTCGAAGCCGGTGGCGGCGTGGAGGTAGAGCACGCGGCCGCAGTTTTCGCAGGTCATCAGCACGGGGTGGGCGCGAAGCTCCTGCCAGAGTTGCAGACGGATCTCCATGAAGCAGCCCTGGCACTGGGCGTTGACGGCTTCGACGGCGACGACGCCATTTTTGTGCTTCTTGCGGAGGCGTTCGTAGAGGCTGGTGATCTGGGGCGTGAGCGTGGCGAGGGTGGATTTCCGCTGTTCAGCGAGGGCGGCTATTTCGGCCAGACCGGCCTTGTGACGGGCGAGGGCCTGCTGGCGGGAGGACTCGAAGTTTTTCTGCATGGCGAGCAGAGCCTCTTTGGCGGTGCCGAGTTCCGGGCGGAGCTGCTCTTCTTCCATCAGCAGTTCAAGCTGGCGCTCTTCGGCTTTGGCGATGGCCTGTTCGGCCCAGTCGATTTCGTGTTCGAGGGCGCGGGTTTGGGTCAGGTTCTGGGCTTCGTTCAACTGCTTTTTCAGTTTTACGATCTTGCTTTTGTGCAGTTCGACGGCGCCTTCAAGGCTGCGTCGCTCGGTTTCGCCGGCTTTCAGGCGGGTTTCGAGCGCGGCGACGGCTTTGGCCTGGGCGGCGGCCTCTTTCTGCAGCGCGTCGAGGCGCTTGGGCAGTTCAGCGAGTTCGGCTTCAAGGCGGGTGGCGGCGTGATCCCAGTCCTGCAGCCGGACCAACGATTGCACTTCGGGTAGCATTCTTAGCGGAGTCTACCACGCAGGCGCGCGAGGGGCCGTTCGAGGGCTTCGACGGCGAGCGCCATCTCTTCGACCCGGAGCAGGCGGCAGGCGAAATAATAAACGGCCAGGCCGGCGGGAATGGAGAGCGCCAGATCGAGAAGATAGCGCAGGCGGCCGGGGTCGACGCGCGAGGCGACCAGCCAGCTGGTGGCCCAGATGACGGCCGACATGGCGGCGGCGGCGGCAAGAACGCGCAGGACGCTCGCCAGCAGGGCGCGGCCGTACAGGCCGGTGATGCGGCGCTTGAGGATGGTGAACAGAAGCAGGCTGCCGGTGATGGCGACGACGGAGGTGGACATGGCCAGGCCGGCCAGGCCGAAGCCGGGCTGGGAGGTCATGGTGGAGACGACGCCGTAGTTGATGGCGATGGAGGCCAGACTGACGATCATCGGCGTGCGGGCGTCGCGCAGGGCGTAGAAAGCGGGCACGAGCACCTTGAGCGCGCTGTAGCCGGCCAGGCCGAGGGCGAACCAGCCGAGGGCCATGGCCGTCTGCTGCGTGTCGTAGGGGGTGAACTCGCCCCGTTCAAAGAGCGCGCCGATGATGGACGGGCCCAGGACGAACAGGCCGGCCGAGGAGGGGATGGTGAGCAGGAAGACGAGGCCGAGCGAGCGGGAGAGCGTGCGGCGGAAGTCGTCCATATCGCCGCGGGCAACGCTGCGCGAGATGGCGGGCAGGGTGGCCCCGCCGATGGCGACGCCGAACAGGCCGAGCGGCAGTTGCATCAGCCGGAAGGCGTAGCCGAGCCAGCTCATGCCGCCGTTGATCTCCGAGGCGAAGCTGGTATTGACCATTACGTTAATCTGCACGGCGGCGTTGCCGAGGATGGCCGGCCCCATCAGCCGGAGAATCTGCCGCAGGCCGGCGTGGCTCCAGTCGAGGGCGGGGCGGAAAACGAACCCGCTGCGGATGAGCGCCGGCACCTGGGCGAACAGTTGAATGCACCCGCCGGTGAGCACCCCCCACGCCATGCCTTCAATGGCCGGGATGCCCAGATGCGGGCCGGCGAGAAAACCGAGCGAGAGACCGACGGCGAGCGACCCCACGTTGAACATGGAGGAGGACAACGCGGGCAGGGCGAACTGGTTGCAGGCGTTCAGAATGCCCATCGCCTGGGCCGCCAGGGCGACGACCAGCAGGAACGGGCACATGATGCGCGTGAGGCGGACGGCGAGTTCGTGTTTGCCCGCAATCTGCCGGAAGCCGGGGGCGAGCAGGTCGACCATCTCGGGAGCGAAGATCATGCCGAGCAGGCAGAGCGTACCGACGACGAGAATGATGGCCGTGGCGACGAGGTTGGCGAGGTGGGCGGCTTCGGCGCGGGACTTTTTCTGCAGCGCTTCGACGAAGGTGGGTACGAAGGCCGAACTGAGGGCGCCTTCGGCAAACAGATCGCGCGAGAGGTTGGGGATGCGGAAGCCGAGGAGATAAGCGTCGTAGGCGGCAGTGGCGCCGAAGTAGTGGGCGAGCGTGATCTCGCGGACCAGACCCGTGATGCGACTGGCCAGGACGGCGATACTGGTGACCCCGGCCGACCTCGCCACCGACTGGCTGGAGGAGACGGCGGCGGGAGGCTCGGCCGCGTTACTGCTCACTTACGCTCCGTACTGTTCGAGGAAATGGGCGACCGTGGCGATGCCACTGTAGTAGTTCTCCACGGCAAACTTCTCGTTGGGCGAATGCAGGCCATCGTCGGGCAGGCCGAAGCCCATCAGGATGGTCGGGATGCCCAGGTGCTGGGCGAAATCGCCGACGATGGGGATGGAGCCGCCGCTGCGGACGAAGACGGTTTTGCGGCCGAGGGCATCGGCAAAGCAGCGGGCGGCGACGGCGATGGCGGGATGGTCGGGATTGACGAGCAGACCCGGGCCGCCGCTCAGCACGCGGACACTGATCTGCACGCCTTCGGGCTGATGGCCGGCGGCCCACTGCCGGAAGGCGGCGACGACGGCATCGGGGTCCTGGTGGGGCACGAGGCGCAGCGAGACCTTGGCGACGGCTTTGGCGGGGATGACGGTTTTGGCGCCGGCGCCGGTGAAGCCGCCGGCGATGCCGTGGACTTCGAGGGTGGGGCGGGCCCAAATCTTTTCAAACGTACTGCGGCCGGGTTCGCCGGTGAGCGCCGTCGAGCCGACCTCGCGGAGGTATGCGGCTTCGTCGTAGGGCAGGCTGGCCCAGCTTTCCACTTCGGCGGGCGAGGGGGGGGCAACGGTGTCGTAAATGCCGGGAATTTGGATGACGCCGTGTTCGTCCTTGGCCTTGGCAAGGAGTTGGACGAGGCCGTAGACGGCGTTGGGCGCCGCGCCGCCGTAGAGGCCGGAGTGGAGATCGCGGGCCGGGCCGGTGGCTTCAACTTCGAGATAGACGAGGCCGCGGAGGCCCACGCACAGCGTCGGCAGGCCCGGGGCGAACAGGGCCGTATCGGAGACGAGCGCGACATCGGCCTTCAGCTTTTCCGGGTTCTCGGCCACGAATTTCGCCACCGACTTGCCGCCCACCTCCTCTTCGCCTTCGATGAGGAACTTGACGTTGAGCGGCAGTTGGCCGTTGAGCGCCATGAGCGCTTCGACGGCTTTGATGTGGGTGTAGAACTGGCCCTTGTCGTCGGCCGAGCCGCGGGCGTAGATGTTGCCGTTCTCGATGACGGGGGTAAAGGGCGGGGACTTCCAGAGTTCAAGCGGGTCCGGCGGCTGCACGTCGTAGTGGCCGTAGCAGAGCACGGTGGGTTTGCCGGGGGCCTGCAGGCTTTCGGCGTAGACGAGCGGGTGGCCGGCCGTGGGGATGACTTCGACGTGGGGCAGTCCGGCGGCGCGGAGCGCGGCGGCGGTGAACTCGGCGGCGCGGACAACATCGGGCTGATGCTCCGGCAGCGTACTGACGCTCGGGATGCGCAGGAAGGCGAGCAGTTCGTCGAGCAGGCGCTCCTGGTGCGCGGCGACGTGGGCGGAGATGGCTTGATAACCAACCATGGCGGGAATCTCCATTCTACGATGTTAGAGATGCTTTCCCGTCGAACCCTTCTGCAGATTCTCGCGGCAACCCCGCTGGCGGCGGCCGGACGCGACCTGCGCGCCGAAGTCGCCATTCTGGGGGCGAGCACCGGGGGCGTGGCCGCGGCGTTGGCGGCGCTGCGCAACGGCAGGCGCGTGGTGATGACGGAGGAGACCGATTGGGTAGGCGGGCAGTTAACCTCGCAACTGGTGCCCCCGGATGAGCATCCGTCCGTCGAGAGCTACGGCGGCACGCAGTTGTACCGGCAGTATCGGCGGGCGGTGCGGCAGTACTACCGCGACCACTATCCGCTGACGGCCGAGGCGCGGGGGCGGGAGTATCTGAATCCCGGCGATGGGTCCGTTTCGCGGATTACGCACGAGCCGCCGGTGTCGCTGCATGTGCTCGAGGCGATGCTCGCGCCGTGGATCAGCGCCGGGCAGTTGACCGTGCTGCTGCGGCACAAGCCGGTGAAGGCGGACGTCAGCGGCGACCGGGTGCGGGCGGTGACCGTGAAGAGCCTCGAGACGGGCAACGAGTTGACGATCAACGCGCCGTACTTCATTGATGCCACCGAACTCGGGGATGTGCTGCCGCTGACGAAGACCGAATACGTTACCGGCTTTGAGTCCCGCCAGCAGACGGGCGAACCGCACGCCCCCGAGACGGCGCAGCCGCAGAACCATCAGGCGTTCACGGTCTGCTACGCGATCGACTACCGCGAGGGCGAGGACCACACGATCGACAAGCCGGCCGAGTACGCCTTCTGGCGCGACTACGTGCCGAAGATGACCCCGCCGTGGCCAGGCAAGCTGCTGGGGTGGGCGATGTCGGACCCGATCCGGCTGACGCCGCGGCCGGTGACCTTCGACCCGCGCGAACGCTCCGGCCGGCCCGGCCCGCTGAACCTGTGGCTCTACCGGCGCATTGCGAACAAGGCCAACTTCGCCGGCGCCTACAACGACATCTCGCTCATCAACTGGCCGCAGAACGACTACTGGCTGGGCAATCTATGCGAGGTGCCCGCGGCCGAGGCGGCGCGGCATCTGGCGCGGGCCAAGCAGCTTTCGCTGAGCCTGCTGTACTGGATGCAGACCGAGTGCCCGCGCGAGGACGGCAAGCAGGGGTGGCCGGGCCTGCGGCTCCGCTACGACCTGGCGGGGACGGAGGATGGCCTGGCCAAGTACCCTTACGTCCGCGAGGCGCGGCGGATTCAGGCCGAGTTCACGGTGCTCGAGCAGCACGTGGGCACGGAGGCGCGACGGCAGGTGGCCGGGCCCGAGGCCGGGGCGGCCGAGTTCGCCGATACCGTGGGCACGGGCAGCTACCGCATCGACCTGCACCCATCCTCGGGCGGCGATAACTACGTGGACGTCAGTTCGCTGCCGTTTCAGATTCCCATGGGAGCGCTGCTGCCGCGGCGCGTCGAGAACCTGCTGGCCGGGTGTAAGAACCTGGGCGTGACGCACATTACCAACGGCTGCTACCGGCTGCATCCGGTGGAGTGGAACATTGGCGAGGCGGCCGGGCAGATTGCGGCCGAGGCGGTGCGGACCGGGCATCCGCCGCGCAAGATCCGGAACGACAAGAAGCTGCTGGGGGAGTTGCAGGCCCGGATGACGGCGCAGGGGATAGAGTTGGCGTGGCCGAAGCTGACACCCCGCTGAAAGGCAAAAAGCCTCCCGCCGGGTAGGGCGGGAGGCTTTCGTTTTCCGGCCGGGGCCGGGCTCCGTTAGAAGTTGTAACGAAGGCTGAGCTGGATGTTGCGTTCGCTGCCCTTACCGGTAACCTTGCCGAAGGTAGCAGCATTGGGATTGGTATCCACGCCGCCCCAGTTCGGGTGATTGATCCAGTTGAAGGCCTCGACCTTGAACGTCACCGCCTGCCGCTCCATGAACCGGAACGCCTTCTGCATCGCGAGGTTCCAGTTCTGGAAGCCCGGGCTGTTGAAGGAGATCGAGTTGCGGATCTGGTTGGGCAGGGTGCCGTTCGCGGGACGAGTGGCGAGGTTGGTGGTGCCGTTGGTAACCGGGAAGTAGAAGTTGGGTTCGCCAACGTAGTTTCCGGCAGCCGTCACGTTGCTGAACGCCCGGCCGGAGTTGTTCGGCGTGAAGTTCAGATTCCACGGCTTGAAGTTGGTGGAGCCAATGCCGAGGTAGTCGTCACCGTTACCGATGGTGATCGGGGTACCCGTCTGCCACTGGTTGACGCCCTGCAACTGCCAGCCGCCGGCGAGGAACTTCAACGCCTTGTTGGTGTCCTGACCATTGAAAAACGGGAGTTCCCACACGACGCTGGCCACGGCGATGTGGCGGGTGTCGTTGGCGGACTTGCCCCAGTTCAGACCCTGGTTGAACGTGTCGATAAAGCCGTCACGCGGACCGGAGTTGTTGTCCATCGTCTTCGACAAGGTGTACGAGAAGCTGTACAGGAAACCCTTGCTGAAGCGGCGGTTGGCTTCGATCTGGAGGCCGTTGTAAGTGCTGCGGCCGGAGTGTTCGAGCATCGGAATGTTGGCAAAGCCCTTGAAGGGGCGGAGGAAGTTGACGTTGGCGCCGGCGTTGGCGGCCTGGAACGTGGTGCCGGTGGGCAACTGGTTCAAGTCGCGCTCGCGGGCCAGGAACAGGCCGGTGGTGCCGACGTAGCCGACTTCGAGGGTCGTGGCAAAGCCAATCTCCCGCTGGTAGGTCGCATTCCACTGGTAAGACCGCGGAATCCGGTAGACGGGGTCCATGGTCATGAAGAACTGCGGGAAGTTCACGCGGGTAGCGCCGCCGGGCTGGTCGACGTTGCCATTGGTGACGGAGGCCATCGGCTGGAACGGCGGGTTGCCGCCCAGGAAGACCGAGTCATAGACGCCGGGACGAGCCATGAAGCCGCCGAAGCCCATACGGATGACCTGCTTGTCGGTGACCGAGTAGGCGAGACCGAGCCGGGGCATCACGTTGAACTGGTTCGGCGCGGGGTAGCCGTTGCCACCGTCGAGCAAGTTGTTAAACGCGCCCGAGTCGATAGCGGGAACGCGGCCACGGCCAGCGTCCGGGAACGCGGCGCCGGGGATGCGAACGCCGTTGAAGCGGTTGCCGCTCAGGACGTTGCCGGTGGCGCGGTCGAGAACAGCGGCCTGGGCCGGGTTATAAGCCGAGGGGCTGAAATACGCCATGTTGCCCCAGAGCGACCGGTAGTAACCGTTCTGCCAGGTGCCGCGGAAGCCGAGTTCCAGCTTCAGCTTCTGGTTGACGCGCCAGGAGTCCTGCGCAAAGAACTCGAACATGTTGCTGCGGTACGGGGTGTAGCTGCGGGGGCCGATTTCGGCGTAGGTCGAGAACAGACCCAGAGCTGCGTTGGTCAAGCCGGTGCCGGTGCCCGGAACGCCACCCGGACGGACGTCGTTGAACTCGAAACGGCCGTTCTGGTTGTTGGTGCCGCCGGGAACGCCAGAGACGTTGATCTGGTCGAAGTCGTTCTGGCCGGAGCGCTCATACAGGATGCCAAACTTGAACGTGTGGTTGTTCAAGATCTTCGTCAGGTTGTTTGAGAAGGTGTAGATCGGACCCGCTGAGGAGGCCGGATACGGACCGCCATCGATCGTACCGACGTTCGGGATCACGACGGTAGGAATCTTGTCGTTGATCTCTTTCGGCTCCGGGAACAGGTAGGGGTAGTTGATGTTGTTCACGGAGCGCTGGTAGCGGCCCGTGGTCTGCACGGCGATGGTGACGCGGTCGTTCGAGCCGGTGATCATCGCTTCGTTGATCATGGTGGGCGACAGAGTCCAGACGTGCGTCAGACTGGCGGTCTTGTTGGGACGGTCCAGAGCGGCCGGCGCAAAGTCGAAGCCGGCGGCGAAGGCGTTGGCCACGTCGAAGGCGTAGTTCAAGTGGCGGAAACGCACCACCTGATTCGAAGTCGGATTGTAGTCGATCGAGATCGTGTCCTTCCGCTGATTCTGCGGCTGCGGACGAACCTGGAAGAAGTTGGCGTTGCCTGGGAAGATGCCGTTCGGCGCGGGGTAGGCGCGGAGGAAGGCGATGCCGTTGGGGCTCAGGCGGTTCTGCGGAATGATGTTGCCCGGGAAGGGAGCGCCGGTGAGCGGGTCATTGATCGTACGGGGCGAACCGTAGAACAGATTGTTGCCCAGCAGTTCGCTGAAATCGCCGTTGCGCATGGCGAGCGAGGGAACGCGCTGGCCGCCGTTGTTGACGTCCTGACGGAACAGCACCCACTCCTGCGCCCAAAGGAAGAACAGCTTCTCCCGGTTCTTGTTGAAGATTTTCGGAAGCATCACAGGACCAGAGAAGTTGTAGCCAAACTGGTTATAACGCAGGGGCGCCGTGAAGTTCGTCGTGGTGGACCGATTGCGGGTCCAGCTGTTGGCGTCGAGCACGTTGTTCCGGAAGAAGTTGTAGGCGCTGCCGTGGAAGTCCTTCTGGCCCGAGCGGGTCACCATGCGGACCTGGCCGTTGCCGGACCGGCCGTATTCGGCCGAGTAGTTGGCAGCGAGGATCTGCACTTCCTGCACGGTGTCGGCGTCGGCGGTACCGATGGAGGTGCCGTTGGCGCGGGTACGGATGGCGACGGCGCCGTCAACGGTGATCAGCGAGTCCTGCGACCGGCCGCCGTTGATGGTGAAACCACCGCTCGAAAGGCCGAAGCTGAAGCCCGACAGAGCGCCGCCGCGAACACCGGGGCGGAGCAGAGCCGAGAACAGCGGGTTGCGGCCGTTCAAGGTGAGGTTCTGAATCTGCGCCTGTTCGACGGTCTTGCCGACGGTCGCGGATTCCGTGTTGATCTGCGCCACGCTGGCTTCGACGGTGACGGATTCGGTCAACTGGCCAACGGAGAGTTCAATGTTGACGGCGATCGGTACACCGGCGTCGAGCTTGTTGCGGCTGGTGGCCGTCTTCTTGAAGCCGGTCGCTTCCACGGAGACTGTATAGTAACCGGGCGAGATATTGGTGACGGTGTAAAAACCGGAATTGTTTGTCGTGGTCTGCCGTTCGAACGCCGTGCTGTCGTTCTTGACCGAGACTTTTGCGTTGGCGACCACAGCACCGCTGGGGTCCTTGACGACGCCGGAAATGCTCGCGTTGTCCGACTGCGCAAAGCCGGACAGGGCGAGCAGACAAAGTGCCACAAAGGCACTGGAAGCTCTGCGTAGAGCTCTCTGAAGCTTCATAGATTCTCCTTACCAAAGCGGGGGGAGGGCCCCCTCGTTCCATCAGTTTAACTTATCAAGGGCATAATAGGAATTTCGAAATGATGACACCTCTATTGCGATGGGAAAACGTGACGGTGATGCATGACGAGGTCACCGCCCTCGATGCGTGCTCGCTGTCCATCAACCCCGGAGAGCATATTGCGATCCTCGGGCCGAACGGTTCCGGCAAATCGACCCTGATCAAGACCATTACGCGGGAGCTGTACCCTCGCTGGCCGGCGCCGCGCTGCCGCATGGAGGTGCACGGCCAACAGATCTGGAACGTCTGGCAGTTGCGGGCGTGGATGGGGGTGGTCACCAACGACCTGGTGCGGCAGTGCACGCAACCCTACCCGGTGATGGAGACGATCCTGTCCGGCTTCCACTCTTCGGTCGGCATCTGGCCCTACCACCCGATCACGCCGGAGATGGAGGCGCGGGCCGAAGAGCTGCTCGACCTGCTGGCGATTCGCCACTTGAAAGACCGGTTGCTGACCGAGATGTCGAGCGGCGAGGTGCGGCGGGCCGTCATCGGCCGGGCGCTGGCGCACCGGCCGCAGGCGCTGATCCTGGACGAACCAACCAACTCGCTCGATATCGCGGCGATGCGGGAGCTGCGCGAGGTGATGCGAACGCTGGCGCAGAGCGGGGTGACGGTGATTCTGGTCACGCACCATCTGCCCGATATCATTCCCGAAATCGGGCGCGTCGTCTGTCTGCGGCGCGGCCGGATCTACCGCGATGGCCCGAAAGCCGAGGTGCTCACACCGCCGTGCCTGAGCGATGTTTTTGAAACGCCCGTCCAGGTGTTTGAACACGATGGTTTTTATCACATGTGGTGATGGTAGTCTGATAGTTCCGGGCCCTTAGCACAACGGTTAGTGCAGCGGACTCATAATCCGTTGGTTGTTGGTTCGAATCCAACAGGGCCCACCAGGTTTTATGCGATGGCTCGTGCTGCTGTTGGCCGGTACGGCGTGGGGGGCGGATCCCGCCTCCGTGTTGCGGGACCGGTGCCTGAAGTGTCATGGAGGCGAAAAGGTCTCGGCAGGCTTCGACCTGACGAAAGCGGCCTCGCCGCGGGTGATGGCGCGCATCGAAAGCGGCGAGATGCCGCTCGGCGGACCACGGCTGTCGCCCGAAGAGGTAGCAGCGGTGAAGGCGTGGGTCGAGGGCGGCGCCAAACCCTTGGCCGCGGCGCCGCGCAAGATGTTCTGGGCCTTCCGGCCGGTGGCGAAGCCGCCGGTGCCCGCCGGTACCGGTGCCCGGACGCCCATCGACGCATTCCTGCTCGAAAAGCTGCAAGCCAAAGGCCTCGGCTTCGCCCCGCGCGCCGACGAGCGGACGCTGCTCCGGCGGCTCGCCTTTGACCTCACGGGACTACCGCCGGGCGAAACGCAGCCCTACGAGCGGGCCCCCTACGAGAAGGTCATTGACGCCTACCTCGCCTCGCCCCGCTACGGCGAACGCTGGGGCCGGCACTGGCTCGACGTCGTCCGCTTCGGCGAAACCGACGGCGGCGAACACAACTTCGAACGGGCGCTGGCCTGGCCATACCGCGACTACGTCATCGAGTCCCTGAACGCCGACAAGCCCTATCCGCGGTTCCTGCGCGAACAGATCGCCGGCGATCTCCTGGCCCCGCAGGACCCCAAAATGGTCCGCGCCACCGGCTTCCTTACCGCCGGCCCCTGGGACTCCGTCTCCGCCGAACTCAACAAAGACGTCGCCATGAAGGCCACCGCCCGCATGGACGAGCTCGACGACATGGTCACCACCACCATGCACACCTTTCAGGCCATGACGGCCAACTGCGCCCGCTGCCACGACCACAAGTTCGACCCTATCCCCACGCGGGACTACTACAAGCTCACCGGGGTCTTCCAGACCGTCGGCTTCGGCACCCGCGAGGTGGTGACGCCGGAGGCCAAGGCCGCCTACGAAAAAGCCGTCGCGCCGCTGCGGGCGCAGTTGAAAACCGTCGAGCAGCAGATTGCCGACGCCGAAGACCCCGTGCGCGCGGCCTACCTCCGGAAGGCGATCCGCGAGTTTGACGCCGCGCGCCAGGGCCAGACCCGGCGCATTCCACTCAACCCCGTCTTCAACGTCAACCGCGTCCGCGAGCCCGGCCAACTGCGGCTCGTCATCACCGGCCACGACGGGCCGCTGGCTAAGCTCGACTGGCTCACCGTGGGCGGACGGCGCATCGAAAAGTGGCAGGCCGAACGCAAGGCCACGCCGGACGAGCCGGTCTACCTGCCCCTCGGCGAGGTGGCCGCGCCGGGCGAAATCGCCTGGGCCTGCGATGAACAGATGGCGCGGCGGCCCGGCGGGATTACCGTCTACCGCGTCGAAGCCCGGCGGGGAGACCAGTGGGTGGAGGTAGCCAGTTCACTCGATCACATCCGCAGCGTCGAGGTCAGCCTGCCCGCGGCGCCGGACCCGGGCCTGGTGCCGGAACTGAAGCGGGAGCGCGACCGGCTGAAGGCGGAGATCGCCAAACTCCCCGCGCCTGAAAAGCTCTACGCCGCCATGCCGCACAAGCCCGAACAGGCCTATGTTCTCGAGCGCGGCAGCATCACGCGCAAGGGCGCGGCTGTCGACCCCGGCGCTTTGTCCGTGCTGCCGGCCGCTTTCGCCACGGATAAAGACCGGCGCCTGGCGCTAGCCGATTGGATGACCGATCCGGCCAACCCGCTCACCGCGCGCGTGATCGTCAACCGCGTCTGGTACTTCCACTTCGGCAACGGCATCGTGAACACCCCGAGCGACTTTGGCCTGATGGGCGACCGCCCCTCGCACCCCGAGCTGCTCGACTGGCTGGCCGCCTCGTTTGTCGAAAACGGCTGGAGCCTGAAGTGGCTGCACCGGCAGATTCTGCTCACCGAGGCCTATCAGCAGTCGGCGGCGCATAACGCCAAAGCCTTCGCCATCGACGCGGGCAACCGCCTGCTGTGGCACATGCCGCTCAAGCGGATGGACGCCGAAACACTGCGGGATTCGATGCTGGCCGCGGCCGGCACGCTGGACCTGACGATGGGCGGCCCGAGCTTCCGGCTGCACCGGATGCAGTCGGGCGGCTCCTACATTTTCAAGGCAGTCGATAACCCGGGGCCGGAGACCTGGCGGCGCAGCGTCTACCGCTTCAACGTGCGGGGCGGGGACCGGCTGATGATGGATAACTTTGACTGCCCGGACCCGTCGGTGGCGACGCCGCAGCGGAGCTCCTCGAACACGGCGCTGCAGGCGCTCACGCTGCTCAACGACGACTTTGTCTGGGAGCAGGCGCAGAAACTGGCCGCGCGCGCCGGCAGCGTGGGCCGGGCCTACGAGATCGTGCTGGGGCGGCCGGCCACGGAGCGCGAATTGGCGCTGGGCGGCCGTTACGCGGCCGAACATTCGTTGGCTTTGTTTTGTCGCGTGCTGTTGAACACGAACGAATTCTTGTATATCCCATGACGAGACGAGATCTACTTTGGAATGTGGGCGGCGGCGCCGCGGGACTGGCGCTGGCGCAACTGCTGCAGGGCAAAGGCACCCATTTCCCGGCCAAGGCCAAGCGGCTGATCATGATCTTCCTGCCCGGCGGCCTGAGCGCCGTCGACACCTACGACTACAAGCCGGAGCTCGTCAAACACCACGGCAAGGAGACGCAGGGGGCCAACACCATCACCCCGTTTTTCGGCAAGCGCGGCACCGTGATGCAGTCGCCCTGGAAGTTCGCCCGGCACGGGCAGAGCGGCAAGTGGGTGAGCGAACTGCTGCCCCATCTGGCCACCTGCGTCGACGACACGACGTTCGTTCATTCGATGGTCACGCGGTCGAACGCCCACGGCCCGGCGCTGTTTCAGATGTCGACGGGGTTCATCTTCCAGGGCTTCCCCTCGATTGGCTCGTGGATCAGCTACGGCCTCGGCAGCGAGAACGAGAACCTGCCGTCGTTTGTCGTGCTGCCCGACCGGCGCGGCCTGCCGCCGTGCGGCGTTGCCAACTGGGGCAACGGCTTTTTGCCGGCCGTGCATCAGGGCGTGGCCTTCGGCACGCAGGAGCAGCCGATTGCGAACCTGCGGCCGCCGGCGGCCGTGAACGCCAAAGCCCAGGCGGCCAGCTACGACCTGCTGAGCCGGTTGAACGAAGGGCACGCCGAAGC
This sequence comes from Bryobacteraceae bacterium CoA2 C42, assembly GCA_019931245.1. Taxonomy (GTDB): domain Bacteria; phylum Acidobacteriota; class Terriglobia; order Bryobacterales; family Bryobacteraceae. The sequence continues at coordinate 7,551 of JAINDL010000009.1, read as the reverse complement.
CAACCCCGGTGAGGACGCGCTGGTCTCGCGCATCCGGGCTTATGAACTGGCCGCCAAGATGCAGTTGGCCGCCCCCGAGGTGACCGACATCCGCGGCGAGACGGAAGCCACTCGCAAGGCCTACGGGCTCGACGACCCGGAGATGCGGGACTACGGCTACAACTGCCTGCTGGCCCGGCGGCTGATGGAGCGCGGGGTGCGGGTGATCCAGATGTACAATGGCGGGCACTTCGGCGCGCCCCGGGTGAACTGGGACGCGCATGAGGACCTGATCACCAACCACGGCAAGAACGCGCGCATTCTCGACCAGCCCACCGCGGCGCTGCTCCAGGACCTCAAGCAGCGCGGCATGCTCGACGATACGCTGGTGGTCTTTACCACCGAGTTCGGCCGCCTGCCGATCTCGGAAGGTTTGGGCGAAGGCGGGCGCGACCACAACCCCGAAGGCTTCACGTCGTGGATGGTCGGGCCGGGCCTGAAGAAGGGCTTCAGCTACGGGTCAACCGACGAGATGGGCTACAAAGCGGCGGAGAACCCGGTAACGCTGTACGATTTCCACGCGACGATTCTCCATCTGATGGGGCTCGACCACACGCGGCTGAGCTGGTACCACAACGGCCTGCAGCGCCGGTTGACCGACGTGCACGGACACGTGATCAAGCCGCTTTTCGCTTAGCCAGGAACCAGCCGGCGCCTACCACAAGCAGCGCGCCGGCGATCTGAATCGCGACATCGACGGCGAACGGCGGATGGAAAGAAGAACGGACGACCGGGTCGGTGAGGATCATCTCGGCGCCGACGCGGCCCAGGATGGCGGCGCCGATCCAGACGATCACCGGGTACTTGTCCATGATGGTGGACAGGATCTTGGACGTGAAGACGACGAAGGGGATCGACAGGCCGAGGCCGAAGATCAGCAGCGGCAGGCTCCCCTTCGAAGTGCCGGCCACGGCCAGAATGTTATCGACCGACATGGTGATGTCGGCCACCAGGATGTACCAGATGGCGGACATGAGCGTCGCCGCCTGCGGTCCGCCGGCGTCGTGGTCGGCGGCGTCGGTGAGGAGCTTGATGGCGATCCAGAAAATCGCGAGGCCGCCGACGAGCTTCAGCCACGAGACCTGCAGGAGTTGGGCGGCGAAGAACGTGAGGCCGATACGGAGCACGACGGCGACGCCCGCGCCGATCAGGATGCCGAGCTTTTTCTCGCGATCGGGCAGCGACTTGACGGCCAGGGCTATAATGACGGCGTTGTCGCCGGCCAGGAGCAGGTCAATCAGGACGATAGCGAAGATGTCGATGAGGAGTTGAAGGGACAGTTCCGGCATGCAGGGCTGGTGTCCTGAAGATAGCACGACCAGCAACCGTTTCTGCGCATCTGTCCTCATAAGTATGGCTCCAATCTGGATGAAGCGCTGGTTGCTGGCGGCCGGAATCTACAACATCAGCTGGGGATTATTGGTGGGGCTCTGGCCCCATCTGATGTTTGATTGGGCTGGCATGGAGCGGCCGAACTACCCTGAGTTGTGGCAGTGTATCGCCATGATTGTCGGGGTGTACGGCGTCGGCTACGCGCTGGCCGCGCTTGACCCGTATCGCCACTGGCCGATTGTGCTGGTGGGGTTTCTGGGCAAACTGTTCGGACCGATCGGGTTCGTGCAGGCGGCCGTGGCGGGGCGCTTCTCCTGGTGGTTTGGGGTGAACAACATCACGAACGATTTGATCTGGCTGATTCCGTTCGCACTCATTCTGCGGGGCGCGTGGCGGGATCGCGGACCGGTGGGCGAGGCGGAGCCGTTTCTGGCCCGGCATCGCGACGCGCTCGTCGTGTTTCTCCGGCACGCGGGCTGTACGTTCTGCCGGGAAGCGCTGGCCGACATCGCGCGGCAGCGGCGACAGATTGAGGCTGATGGCACGAAGATCGTCCTCGTGCACATGGGCGCGGGGGACGAGTTCTTCGCCCGGTACGGTTTGGCGGACGTCGAGCGGGTGCGCGATCCGGAGCGGGCGCTCTACAAAGCGTTTGGGCTGCAGCGGGGGAGCCTGTGGCAGCTGCTGGGTCCGGCGGTCTGGCGGCGCGGCTTCCTCGCCTGGCGGCAGCACGGCGTAGGGTTTCTCGAAGGCGATGGGTTTCAGATGCCGGGAGCCTTTCTTGTGCGGGGCGGGCGGATTGTGAAGGAGTACCGCCACGCCACGGCCGGCGACCGGCCGGATTATTGCCAGCTAACCTAGAGACATGGGTTTTGACGGATTGCGGGTGCTGGCGCTCGAGTCGCGGCGGGCGGCCGAGATGGCGGTGCTGGTGGAGAAGAACGGGGGCGTGGCGACGGTGGCGCCGTCGATGCGGGAGGTGCCGATTGCTGACAACCCGGAAGCGTTCGCCTTCTTCGAACAGTTGCAAGCCGGCGAGTTCGATCTCGTCATCCTGCTGACGGGGGTCGGCGCGCGGGCGCTCGACCGCGTGATCGCCACGCGCTGGCCGGAAGGAGCCTTGGCCGCGGAGTTACGGAAGCGGCCCGTGGTGGCGCGGGGGCCGAAGCCGATGGCCGTGCTGCGCGAGTGGAACGTTCCCGCGGCGGCCATGGCCCCGGAGCCGAACACCTGGCGGGAGCTGATGCAGGTGATGCGCGGGCGCACCGAACGGCGCATCGCCGTGCAGGAGTATGGCAAGTCGAATCTGGCTTTGCTGGCCGCGCTGCGCGAGACCGGGGCGGAGGTGACCCCGGTGCCGGTTTACCAATGGGCGCTGCCGGAGGATACGGCGCCACTGCGGGCGGCGGCGCGGGGGATTGCGGCCGGAGAGTTCGCCGTGGTGCTGCTCACAACCTCGATTCAGGTGACGCATCTGCTGCAGGTGGCGGCCGAAGAGGGAGTCGACGTGCTGCCCGCGCTGCGGCGGATGGTGATCGGCTCGATCGGGCCCACGACATCGGAGGCGCTCGAAGAGATAGGATTAAAGGCCGATATGGAACCGTCGCACCCGAAGATGGGCATTCTCGTGAAAGAAGCCGGAGAACAGGCGGCGGCGATCTTGGAGGCGAAACGATGAATCGGCGGGAATTGGTGCGGAACCTGGTGGGCTTGGCGGCGGGATCGCCGCTGTTGCCGGCCGCGGTGCCCGATGAGTTGATGGGCCCGGTGAATGTGCACGAGTTTGAGGAGGTGGCCAAACGGAAGATGCACAAGCTGGCTTATGACTTTATCGCCGGCGGCGTTGAGGACGAGTACACGCTGCGGGCCAACCGCGAGGCGTACGGGAAGTTCGCGCTGCGCCCGCGGGTGATGACCGACGTCTCGAACGTGTCGCTCGAAGTGGACCTGCTCGGCATGAAGCTGGCGAGTCCCATTCTCATTGCGCCGACCGGCGGCAAGAACCTGGTGATCGAAAGCGCCGATGAGAAGGTGGCGGCGGCGGCGCTCGCCTCGAAGACGCTGATCTGCTCGGCGACCGGCGTGCAGAAGATCCTTGAGAAAGGGGAGCCGCTGCTGTGGTGGAGCAACACGATCGGCGCGGCGACCAAGGCGCAGGCCCGGGGCTACGCACGGCGCATCGAAGACGGCGGCGGCCGGGCCATCACGCTCACCGTCGACAACCAATACCAGTCGAACCGCGATCGCAACAACCGCAACCGGTTCGACTACGGCTACATGCAGACCGGGGTGCCCAAGGACGGCGAACCGAAGCCGGCGCCGAAGTCTCCGGCGCTGCCGGCCATGTGGCAGCCGCACACGCCGCAGATGACCTGGGAACAGATCTCCTGGCTCAAGGAGGGGGCGAAGATCCCGGTGATCGTCAAGGGGATCATCCATCCGGAGGACGCCGCGCTGGCGGTGAAGCACGGGGCGGACGCCATTGTCGTCTCCAACCACGGCGGCCGGCAGCTCGACGGCGTCATGGGAACGCTCGAGGCGCTGCCTGACTGCGTGGACGCCGTCGGAGGCAACGTGCCCGTGCTGATGGACGGCGGGCTGCGCCGCGGCACCGATATTCTGAAGGCGATGGCGCTGGGCGCCAAGGCCGTGCTGGTGGGCCGGGCGCCGTTGTGGGGTCTGGGCGCGTTCGGGCAGCCGGGCGTCGAGCGGGTGCTGTGGATGCTGAACGCCGAGTTGAAACTGGCCATGGCGCTGGCCGGGATGGCCAAGCCGGGCGACATTACAAGGACCCTGGTGACGAGGAAGCTCGGGTGAGCCGGCTGCTGTGGTTGGTTTTGCTGCCGGTGTTGGCTTCGTTTCGCACAGACGCACAGCAGGACTGCGCGCCGTGCCACAACGAGCAGATTGCCGACTTCAGCAAGCACAAGCACAACTCGCGCGCGGGGCTGCAGTGCGGCGTCTGCCACGGGCCGAGCGAGAAGCACCGCAAAAGCAACGGCGAGGCGCCGCCGGAGCGCGTGGCGGCGCCCGACGAGGTGGCGGGCATGTGCGGCAACTGCCATCAGCTCGAAAAGAACCAGTACATGCAGAGCAAACATCATGCGGCGGTGGTCCAGCGGACGGCGAAATCGGCCAACTGCAGCACCTGCCACGGTCACCACGATATGAAGGAATGGACGGCGACGCAGGCGGGTTGTGCGCGGTGCCACACCTCGACGCCGGCGGCGTGCAAACAGCCGCCGGTGAGCGCGGGCGCGGCGAAGGTGACCTGCATGAACTGCCATGCGCGGCATACGCTGGCGGTGTCGTCGCGGTGAAGCGGGAGCGCAGCGTTGGCCGGATGATCTCCGACGCCATGCACCTGGCGTTGATCTTGCCGGTGAGCGTGGTGGTGGGCTACGGGATCGGCGCCGCGCTCGACCATGTCTTCGGGACCACGTTCTGGGGGGTGTTCTGGTTAATCGTGGGGGTAATTGCGGGGATGCGCGATCTGATCCGGAAACTGAACAAAGAGTTTGACCGGGATAAGGACGCCCGGTGAACGGCTACGCGGCCTTGGTGCGGCGGATGGAGTGGGGCATTGCCGGCTGGGGCGTGGTGTTTACCGCGGTGGCGGGCGTGGGGTGGGGCGGGCTGGCCGCGCTGGGTGTAGCGAGCGGCGCCGCGGCGGCCTGGGCTAACTTCCGCTGGCTCGAACGCGCTTTTTCCCGGCCGACGCCGGCGCGCGCGGGCCTGCTGGGTCTGCGTTTGGCGGCCTTGGCCGGGGTGGGCTATGTTATGCTCAAGATATTTGCGGTTACCCCGGTTACGTTTCTGATCGGCCTGCTGACGGCGGCCGCGGCGGCACTGGGAGAAGCCCTCTACCAACTGATTTATGCACGAATCTCATGAGCTCTGGCTCACCGCCCTCTTCAACGATCATCTGGCCGGTTTAGGCAACTCCGTTCTCTCCGCGGCAGGGCTGCCCACCCACGCCCGGCCGTGGGCCAACTACATCACCATGGAGATCCTGGTGGCGGTGTTGATCGTGATTCTGTTTACGATTGCCAAAAGCGGCTTTTCGATGACGGCGCCCGGCAAACTGCAGCACGTGCTCGAAGCCATGTACGAGTTCTTGGGCGAACAGGCGCACGACAACGTACACGAAGGCTACAAGAAGTACATCCCGATCGCCGGCACGTTTTTCGTTTTCGTGCTGTTTTCGAATCTGTTGGGCGTAATTCCCACGTTTGAATCGCCGACGATGTACCACTACGTTCCGGCCGGCATCGCCCTGCTCGCTTTCCTCTACTACAACATTCAAGGCATCCGCCAGCACGGCGGCCACTACATCAGCCAGTTCACGGGTCCCATCTGGTGGTTGACCCCGCTGATGCTGCCCATTGAGATTGTCAGCCACGCGGCCCGTCCGGTTTCGCTGACGATACGTCTGTTCGCCAACATGTTCGCCGGCGAGCAGGTGACGCTGGTCTTCCTGAGCCTGACCTATCTGATCGTCCCGGTGGCCTTCATGGGGCTGCACGTGTTCATTTCGGTCATTCAGGCCTACGTCTTCGCGCTGCTGACGCTGATCTACATCGGCGCCGCGGTGGGCGACGAGCACTAAACGATTCATCTGGCATTAACCCCGCGCCAGTGTGAGCCCTCCCCGTCCCAACGGAGGAACGGAACCACCTCCTGAGCGCAATTCATACCCCAAAGGAGCAACACCCTATGTTCGGAAAAATGTTTGTCCTCGCCATCGTACTGATGGCCTTTGCGATCCCCTCGATGGCCGCTGACGGCGGCATCGTGCTCACCAGCGCCTTCTCGATGGCCATTGCCTCGGGCCTGTGCGCGCTCGGCCAAGGCAAGGCGATTGCCGGCGCGGTCGAAGCCATCGCCCGCAACCCCGGCGCGGCGACGGTGATCCGTGGCCTCGGTCTGCTGGGCCTCGTCTTCATCGAGTCGCTGGCGCTGTTCACCCTCGTCATCGTTTTCGTCAAAGGCTGATTTCTTTCCGGGCGCGGCGCACCGATCTTCGGAGCGCCGCGCCCTTCGTGTTTCTATATGCTGAAAATTCAGGGCATTCTCGTTCCGGTTTCGACGCCGTTCGATCATCGCGGCGACGTCTACAAGGCCAAGCTGAAGAGTAACGTCGAGCGGTTGAACGCGATCGCGCTGGCCGGCTACGTGGCCGGCGAAGCGGTGCTGACCTCCGAAGAGAAGCCGCTGGTGTGGGAGTGGGTGGCGGCGAGTACCAAGCCGGGCAAACTGCTGGGCGCGGCGGCCTCGGCGCCGAGCGTGCGGGAGACGGTGGCGCTGGCCAACCGCGCGGCGGAACTCGGCTACCACTTTGCCTTCGTCCGGGCGGCGGCCGAATACACGGGCGAGACCCGGCAGTTGTACTACCGCGCCGTGGCCGACGGGGCGCGCGTTCCGGTACTGGTGGACGGCGAACCGGCCCCGGCGCATCCGAACATCCTGCCCGTGGCGTTGGCACAGAACGCTGCCAACCTGTTTGCCGCCTTCGAGGGCGGCGCCAGTGCGGCCGTCGTGCCGGTGGCCAACGCGATTCCGTATTCCGTCCAACTGATCTGGGAGGCCTTCCGGCAGCGCGAACACGAGGCCGGCACCGACTGGCAGCAGCGCATCCGGCCGCTCGTCGCCCTCGTCGAAGCGCACGGCGTCCCGGCGCTGAAGTGCGCCATGGACGGCAACAGCTACTACGGCGGCGTCCCCCGCCTGCCGTGGACTCCGCTGGCCGAATGGATCAAGCCGGCGATCACCGCGGCGCTGCACGATCTCAAGAGTTGATATGATCGGGTTCCATGAAAACGATCCTAGGATTCTTTATGCTGGCCGCGCTGAGCTTCGGCCAGGCGGAAAACGAAGTGAAGGCGGCGCACGCCGAGTTTGTGAAGGCGGCCAAGGCGGGCGACACCGCTACGCTCGACAAGCTGTTCGCCCCCGAACTGCAGTATAGCCACTCGAACGCTCTCCTCGAAGACAAGGCCACCGCGCTGGCGGCGATCGCCAAGGGCAAGCCGAACTTTCAGGTGCACAGCGAGTCGATCAAGGTCTACGGCAAGACGGCCACTGTCCGGGCCCGCGTGACTTCGATTGCGAGCCCGAATGTGGAGTTGACCGTGCTGCTGGTCTGGGTGAAGAACGGCAAGCAGTGGCAACTCGTGCAGC
>JAINDL010000018.1 GCA_019931245.1 Bryobacteraceae bacterium CoA2 C42 | reverse complement strand
CTTTACGATCAACGGGCTGTTTCTCGATCCGTTCTCGGACGAGGTGCTCGATTTCGTGGGGGGGCGGGAGGACCTGGCGCGGCGGACGGTGCGGGCGATTGGCGATGCGGCGGTGCGGTTTGGCGAGGATCATCTGCGGATGCTGCGGGCGGTGCGGTTTGCGGCGCGGCTCGATTTTTCGATCGACCCGGCGACGCTGGCGGCGATTGATCCGGCGGCGATCCGGCGGATTGCCGTCGAGCGGGTGTTTGCCGAGTTGAACCGGATTCTGGGCGAGGGCGGGGCGGCCCGGGGGATGGCGCTGCTTGACCGCTGCGGCCTGCTGGCCGAACTGCTGCCGGAGGTGAAGGCGATGCAGGGGGTGGAGCAGCCGGCCGACTGGCATCCGGAGGGCGATGTGTGGGTGCATACGCTTGAGTTGCTGCGGCACATGGGCGCGGCCGGGCCGGGGTTGGCGTGGGGCGCTCTGCTGCACGATGTGGGCAAGCCGGTGACGCAGACGGTGACCGACCGGATCCGCTTCAACGGGCACGACCGCGTAGGCGCCGAGATGGCCGGGCGGATTCTGGGGCGGCTGCGGGCGGGGGGCGAGTTGATCGAGCGGGTGGAGTATCTGGTGAGCTGCCATATGCGGTTTCCGGATCTGCCGAAGATGCGGCCGGCGACCCTCAAGCGGTTTCTTCGGCACGAGGGGTTTGGTGAGCTGTTGGAGCTGCATCGTCTCGATTGTTTGGCGAGCAGCGGGCGGCTGGGGACGTACGAGTACGCGCGGGCGCAGTGGGAGGGGTTGAGCCCGGAGGAGTTGCGGCCGGCGCCGCTCGTGACGGGCCGGGATGTGATGGCGCTGGGGGTAGCGCCGGGGCCGCGGATTGGCGAGCTGCTGCGGGCGCTCGAGGAGGAGCAGTTGGAGGGCAACGTGTCGACGCGCGAGGAGGCTCTCGGCTGGCTCAGCCGGCAAGCCGGGGGGCCAGCATCCACTTGAGCACGCCGCGGGGCCGGGGGCCGAGCGAGGGGACGTCGATGCGGACCATGGCGCCTTTCTTGAAATCAATTTGCAGTTCGGGTACGGCAAGCAGGAAGCCGGTCAGGTGGCTCATCGCCGGTTCGTGGCCGACGAGCAGGAGAGCGGTTTCGGCCTTGTAGAGCCGGATTTCATCCCAGGTTTCCTGGGCGACGGAGGAGGGCACGAGGGCGTTGGTGGTGAGCAGGGGTTCGGCGAAGTCCAGGGCTTTGGCGGCGAGTTCGGCGGTCTCGCGGGCCCGGCGAAACGGGCTCGTCAGAATCTGGCCGGGAGAGAGTCCCCCGACGCGGGCCCTCTTCAAAATGTCGCGCAGCTTGCGGACACCTTCTCCGGTTAGTGCCCGATCGGCGTCGGGTACTCTGGGTTTCGGTTCCTCCGCGATGGCGTGGCGGAGCAGGTAGATCTGCATGGTCGCGAACCGATTCCTATTTTGTCATACTCGTAGGCTTGCGCATGGGTTCTGAGCAGTGGCAGCGGGTCTCCATCGCGGTGGCCGGCGGCGCCGTGGTGGCGGCTCTCTGTTCGATTGCCGTCTCGCAGATTCTGCTGGGAGTGGCGACGGCGCTGGCGCTGTGGCGCTGGCGGGAGCGGCGTTTTCCGCCGGTGGGGGCGCCGCTGGCGGCGTTTGTGGGTTTGTCGGTGTTGGCCGTGTTGTGCAGCGAAGCGCCGGCGGCGGGCGTGCCGCAACTGCGGAAGTTCTTTGTCTATCTGATTCTGTTCGCGCTGGCGACGGCGCTGCGGCGGTGGGTGGAGGTGCGGTGGATGCTGGCGGGGCTGGGGGCGGCCGGGGTGTTGTCGGCGCTGTGGAGCTTTGTGCAGTACGGGCGGAAGTACGTGGCGGCGCAGGCGGCCGGGGTGGACTTCACGGTGGCCTACATTGCCGACCGCACGACGGGCTTCATGAGCCACTGGATGACCTTCGGCGGCGAGATGATGATGGTGCTGCTGCTCGGGGTGGCGTGGTGCCTGTTTGCGCGGGACTGGCGGGGGGCGGTGGTGGCCGGGGTGACGGGGCTGGCGCTGCTGCTGGGGCAGACGCGGGGGATGTGGATTGGCGCGGCGGCCGGGGTGGTTTATCTGGTCTGGAGCTGGAAGCGGCCGGTGGTGCTGGCGCTGCCGGTGCTGGCGGGGCTGGTGCTGGCGGTGGGGCCGGCGACGCTGCGGGACCGGGCGCTGTCGATTGTGCGGCCGCGGGGGGACCTGGATTCGAACGCGCACCGGCAGGCGATGTTCCGCACGGGGGTGGCGATGATCGAGGCGCATCCGCTGCTGGGCATCGGGCCGGAGATGGTGAAGCGGAAGTTTCCGGAATACGCCCCGGCGGATATTCCGCGGCCGTTTCCGGCGAGCTGGTGGTACGACCATCTGCACAACATCTACCTGCACTTCGCGGCCGAGCGGGGCGTGCCGGCGGTGGCGGCGCTGTTGTGGCTGCTGGGCGGGGCGCTGGTGGTGTTTGCGCGGGGGGCGCGGCGGGCGGCGGAGGCGGAGCGGCGGGCGGTGCTGCACGGGGTGGCGGCGGTGGTGATCGGGGTGCTGACGGCGGGGGTGTTTGAGTACAACCTGGGGGACAGCGAGGTGCTGCAGCTGTTTCTGGGGCTGCTGGTGGTGGGCTACTTCGCGGCGGGCGCGGACGAGGTAGTATAGGGTATAGGGGTATACCCTATGCGACCTATGGAACTCAAAATTGAAGGCATGCACTGCGGGGCCTGCGTGCGCCGCGTAACGCAGGCGCTCGAGAAGACGCCGGGCGTAACGGTGGAATCTGTCGTGATTGGCGCGGCGGTGATTGGGGCGGCTGATGCGGAGGCGGCGCTGGCGGCTTTGCGCAAGGCCGGCTATGCGGCGCGGCTGGCGCCGTGAAGACGGTGATCATCCCGGTGGGCGGCATGTCGTGCGCCGCCTGCCAGGGGCATGTGCAGCGGGCGCTCGAGGAGGTGCCGGGCGTCGAGCGGGCGGCGGTGAGCCTGCTGACGAACGAGGCGAGCGTGGTGTACGACCCGGCGGTGGCGGCGCCGGCCAAGCTGGTGGCGGCGATTGTCGACAGTGGCTACGAGGCCGAGGTGCGCGCCGAGACCAGCTATGTGCGTCCGGCGGCGATCAGCATCGGCATTGGCTTGCTGATGATGGCGGCGATGCCGTGGGCGGGGCATGGCAACCGGGCGTGGAACTGGGTGCAGCTGGGCTTGACGGTGTTCGTGATGGCGGGGCCGGGGCGGGGCTACTACGTCAAGGCCGTGAGCGGCCTGCGGCACGGGAACACGGACATGAGCACGCTGATTACGCTGGGCACCGGGGCGGCGTTTGCTTACTCGGCGGCGGCGCTGGCGGGGTGGGTGCACGAGGTCTACTTCGAGGCGGTGGTGTTCATTCTGGGCCTGGTACTGGCGGGCCGGGCGATGGAGGCGCGCGCCCGGCACCAGACGGCGGCGGCGATCCGGAAGCTGGCGCAGATGGCGCCGGCGGCGGCGTGGGTGTGGCGGGGCGAGGAGTGGGTGAGCGTGGCGGTGGAGGCGGTGGCGCCGGGGGACCGGCTGCTGGTGAAGCCGGCCGAGCGGATTCCGGTGGATGGGGTGGTGGAGGCGGGGAGTTCGGCGGTGGATGAGTCGATGCTGACGGGCGAACCGATGGCGGTGGCGAAGGGAGTGGGCGACCGGGTGGCGGCGGGGACGTTGAACGGGTCGGGGTCGCTCGAGTTCCGGGCGACGGCGGTGGGGGCGGGGACGATGCTGGGGCAGATTGTCCGCATGACGCGCGAGGCGCAGGCGAGCCGGGCGCCGTTGCAGCGTTTAGCGGACCGGATCAGCGCGATTTTTGTGCCGGTGGTGGTGACGATTGCCGGGGTGACGTTTGGGGTATGGCTGTGGGTGGGCGGCGGCGCGGGGGCGGCGCTGCAGGCTGCCGTGGCGGTGTTGATTATCGCCTGCCCATGCGCGATGGGGCTGGCGGTGCCGGCGGCGGTGATGGTGGCGACGGGGCGGGCGGCGGGGTTGGGGGTGTTGTTCAAGGGCGGGGAGGCGATGGAGCGGCTGGCGCGGGTGGACGTGGCGGTGCTCGACAAGACGGGGACGTTGACGGCGGGCCGGCCGGCGGTGACGCACCTCGAGGGCGACCCGCAATGGCTTCGGTTTGTCGCGGCCGTGGAGCGGCACTCCGAGCACCCGCTGGCGCAGGCGGTGGTGCACTACGCGGGGGGGCTGCTGCCGGAGGTGACCGGCTTTGCGGCGACGCCGGGGCAGGGGGCGGAAGGGGTGGTGGAGGGCCGGCGGGTGCGGGTGGGGCGGCCGTCGTGGTTGGGCGTGGACAGCCCGCTGCCGGTGGCGGCGACGGTGGACGGGATGTTTGCGCTGGCTTTGGAGGTGGACGACCCGGTGAAGGCGACCTCGGCCGCGGGGGTGCGGCGGCTGGGGGTGCGGACGGTGATGCTGACGGGGGACCGGGCGGCGGCGGCGGAGCGGGTGGCGGCGGCGGTGGGGGTTCGGGAGGTGCATGCGGGGCTGCTGCCGGGCGGGAAGCTCGAGTTTATCGCGGGGTTGCAGCGGGAGGGGCGGGTGGTGGCGATGATTGGCGACGGGGTGAACGATGCTCCGGCGCTGGCGCAGGCCGATGTGGGGCTGGCGATGGCGACGGGGTCAGATATTGCGGCCGAGACGGCCGCGGTGACGCTGCTGCGGCCCGACCTGCTGGCGGCGGCCGACGCCTTCGCGCTGGCGCGGGCGACGGTGCGCGTGATGCGGCAGAACCTGTTCTGGGCGTTTTTCTATAACGCGATTGGCATTCCGTTGGCCGCGGCGGGGGAGTTGAACCCGGTGCTGGCGAGCGCGGCGATGGCGCTGAGTTCGGTGAGCGTGCTGGCGAACAGTTTGCGTCTGGGGCGGATTCGACTATGAGCAAAGAGAAGAACTTAAAGCGTTTGAGGCGCATTGAGGGGCAGGTGCGGGGGATCCACCGGATGATTGAGGAGGACCGTTACTGCGCGGAGGTTCTGGTGCAGATTGCGAGCGTGCAGCAGGCGCTGCGGGGATTGTCCAAGCAGGTGATGCAGGGGCATCTCGAACACTGTGTCGCCGCGGCGTTTGCCTCGCGCGATCCGGCCAAGTCGGCGGCGATGCAGAAGGAGCTGCTCGAGTTGATGTATAAGTATTCGTTATGAGGCGGTTCTTCTTTCTTTTGGCGCTTCCTCTGGCGGCGCAGCCGGAGCTGCCGGTGGCCTGGGTGCGGACCAGCGTGGAGTATGCGGCGCTGAGCGAGCAGGCTTACCGGGGGGCTGCGCAGGCGCTGGAGGCGGCGCTCGCGCAGCCGCAGTGGACGGCGGCGCTTGAGCAGAAGCCCGGGTTTGCGGGGTTGCCGCCGGCGGTGATTCTCGACCTGGATGAGACCGTGCTCGACAACTCCGAGCACCAGGCGGCGCTGGCGGCGCAGCGGATTGCTTTTGACAACGAGAAGTGGAACGCGTGGGTGGCGCAGGCCAAGGCGACGGCGGTGCCCGGGGCGATTGAGTTTTTGAAGTTCGCCCAGATGCGGGGCGTGGCGCTGGTTTACGTGACCAACCGGACCTGCAAGGCCGATGACGAGAACGACCCGACGGTGCGGAATCTGCGGCGGCTGGGGGCGCCGTGGTCCCCGGCGCGGTTGCTGTGCCGGACGGGCAGCGGGAGCGATAAGAGTGCCCGGCGGGCGGCGGTGGCCGAGAGCTACCGGGTGCTGTTGCTGGTGGGCGATGACTTCCAGGATTTTGTGAGTGTGCCGGCTGAGCAGAACTCGATTGCCGGGCGGCGGGAGATCCTGGCGCCGCACCGGCAGTTCTTCGGCCAACGTTGGTTTCTGCTGCCGAACCCGATGTACGGGTCCTGGGAGCGGGTGCTTCAGCGCTGACGCATGACGATGGTGCCGGGGCGGGCGCTGGTGTGTTCGCCGTCGCGGAGCACGGCGATGCCGTTGACGAAGACGTGGACGATGCCGGTGGAGTACTGGTGGGGCTTCTCGTAGGTCGAGTGGTCGATGACCTTGGCCGGGTCGAAGATGGTGACGTCGGCCGCTAAGCCGGCGCGGAGCAGGCCGCGGTCATAGAGGCGGAGTTTGTTGGCGTTGGCCGAGGTCATCTTGCGGATGGCCTCTTCGAGGGTGATGACCTTTTCGTCGCGGACGTAGCGGCCGAGGATGCGGGGGAAGGTGCCGTAGTAGCGGGGGTGGGGGTGTTCGGCGGCGAGCAGGCCGGTGGTGGCGACGGCGCGGCCGTCCGAGCCGATGGAGACGAAGGGCTGCCGGAGGGCGTAGCGCATATCCTCTTCGTTGTGGTGGAAGAAGACGGTGGGTACGGAGCCGCCGTTATCGAGGAGCACCTGGAAGAGCGCGTCGACGGGGTCTTTGCCGAGGGCGGCGATGATCTGGTTCATGCGCTGGCCTTCGTACTTCTTATAGTTCGGGTTCGAGAACGAGGAGACCTGCATGCCCTCCCAGGAGCCGGTGGCGGTGAAGTGGTTGTACCAGTTGGTGCCGGGGATGCCGTTGAGGATTTCGCGGGTGAGACGCTCTTTGAGCGCGGGGTCCTGGATGCGTTTGAGGAGTTCGTTGACGCCGCCTTCGTGGGCCCAGGGGGGGATGATGCTGGACAGGTTGTTCTGGCCGGCGCGGTAGGGATAGACGTGGGCCTCGACCTCGAGGCCGTCGGCGCGGGCCTTGGCGAGGGTGGCGATGACTTCGGGCATCTTGCCCCAAAGCTTGTTTTCGGCCAGCTTCAGGTGGATGATGTCGACGGGGACGCCGGCGCGTTTGGAGATGGTGATGGCTTCGGCGATGGATTCAAAGACGCCGTGGCCTTCGGTGCGCATGTGGGTCGAGTAGATGCCGCCGTAGGGGCGGGTCTCTTCGCAGAGGGCGACGAGGGTATCGGTATCGATCCAGGAGCCGGGAGGGCCGGAGAGGGAGCTGGAGACGCCGAGGGCGCCGTCTTCCATGGCCTGTTTGACGAGGGCCCGCATTTGGGTGAGTTCGGCGGGGGTGGGCGGGCCGGCTTTGGGGCCGCGGACCTGGGTCCAGACCTGGCTCGAGCCGACGTAGCTGCCGACGTTGGGGGAGATGCCGGTGCGGAGGAGGCGCTCCCAGTAGTTGGTGAAGCGGGGGAAGTCGCGGGAGGGGGCGGCGGAGGGGCCTTCGCCGAAGATGAGGGTGGTGACGCCCTGGCGGATGAAGGACTGGGCGTTGCCGTCGGCGAGCAGGGAGGTATCGGAGTGGTTATGGATATCGATGAAGCCGGGGGCGACGATCATGCCGGTGGCGTCGATGGTGCGTTTGGCGAGGCCGTGGAGTTTGCCGATGGCGGTGATTTTGCCGCCGGTGAGGGCGACATCGGCGAGGAAGGTGGGGTTACCGGTGCCGTCGGCGATGCGCCCGTTCCTGATGAGAACGTCGTAGGGGGGCTGGGCGAGGGCCAGCGTGGGGAGGAGGAGAAAGAACAGGCGCATGGATTGCAGTGTAGCGTTGTCGGGGGTGTTATGGGAGGGTGGCGGAGGCGGCGGGATCGAAGATGGTGACGTTCCCGATCAGGCCCGGGCAGCCACCGTCAGTGGATAACGACGGCGGCAACGCCGGAAGGAAACTGCCGAAGGTAGGACGCGGCCGCAACGGTAGTGGGGAAATCAGGTTGAGGCCGAGGGCGAGGCAGGCCAGGCTGTGCTGGCGGAGCACCTGGGACAGGTCTTCCAGCCGTGCCCGCTGGACGGGGGTGAGGAGAGCCTGAATGGCTTTGACGGTCTTGTTTTGTTCGGCTTCGATTTCCCGGCGGATCGATTCGAGTTCCACGTGGCGAAGGCCGATGGCGGTGGGGTCGAGCGGGTCTCGCAACATCTGTTCGGCGAGTTCCTGCTGGACGACGAATTGCCGGCGTGTTTTGCCTGCGCGGTAGGACTCCAGCTGGCGATTGAGCCGTTCGATGCCTGTTAGCTGGGCATCCGTCAATTCCAGGTAGGTGGCTATCCCTAGATACCTGGGATCGGGCGGCATATCCACTTGCGCGGAGGCCAAACCAGTCAGCAGCAGGGGGACGATGAGTAAGGAGCGCATAGCGTCATGCTACTCCAATTCCTGCGTCGAGGAGACCCCACTCCGGGTGGAGTGGGGTGTTGTCCGAGGGGAGGGGCGCCTAGGCGGCGGTGATGGTGACCGCGGTGATGGTGTCACCGCCCTTGATGGCGTCGACGACCTCGAGGCCGCTGGTCACCTTGCCGAAGACGGTGTGCTTGCCGTTGAGCCAGGGGCAGGGAACGTGGGTGATGAAGAACTGGCTGCCGTTGGTGCCGGGGCCGGCGTTGGCCATGGAGATGACGCCGCGTTCGTGGGTGTTGGGGTTGCCGGCGAACTCGTCGGCGAACCGGTAGCCGGGGCCGCCGCGGCCGGAGCCCTCGGGGCATCCGCCCTGGATCATGAAATCGGGGATCACCCGGTGGAAGGTCAGGCCGTTGTAGAAGCCGTCCTGGGCGAGGAAGACGAAGTTATTCACCGTCTTGGGGGCGTTTTTGGCGTCGAGCGCCAAGACGATCTCGCCGCGGGAGGTGGCGAAGGTCGCCGTGTAGCTCTTGGCCGGGTCAATGACCATCTCTGGATAGGCTGCGTATTGCTTCATAGAAGTTCTTCCCGTTTCTGTTTTTCGAGGGCTTTGACGATATCGCTCACCTGCTGCGACCGGTTGCGGTCGGCGATGAGGAGGGCGTCGGCGGTTTCGACGATGACGAGGTTTTCCACGCCGAGCAGGGCGACGAGTTTGCCGGGGACGTCGATATAGTTGCCGGTGGCGAGTTCGGCGATGACCTCGCCGCGGGAGACGTTGGAGTAGATGCCGCGGGCTTCGAGTTCATAGACCGCGTTCCAGGTGCCGACGTCGTTCCAGCCGAACTCGTCGGCGGGGATGCCGACGATGTTCTGGGCCTTTTCGAGCACGGCGTAGTCGATGGAGATGTTTTCGCACTCGGGGAAGGTTTCGGCGAGGGCGGACTTGAATTTCGAGCTGGCGAAGGGCGGGAGGCCGGCGAGCAGGGAGGCGGTTTTGGGCAGGTGGTCGCGCAGGGAGTTGAGCACGACATCGGCGCGCCAGAAGAACATGCCGGCGTTCCAGAAGAAGTTACCGGCGTGGAGGTACTCTTTGGCCGTTTCAAGAGTGGGCTTTTCGCGGAAGCTGCGGACCGGGACCGGGGTGGAGTCGCCGGCCGTGACGCCCGGGGGGAACTCGATGTAGCCGTAGCCGGTTTCGGCCCAGCGGGGCTGGATGCCGAGGACGGCGATTTTGCCTGCGGCGGCGGCTTTGAAGGCAGGTTTGACGAGGCGGAGATAGCGGGGGGTCTTTTCGATGACGTGGTCGGCGGGGAAGACTCCCAGGACGGCGTCGGGGTCCTGGCGGTGGAGGATCTGAGCGATGAGGCCGATGGCCGGGGCGGTGTTGCGCTGGGCGGGTTCGGCGAGGATCTGTTTTTTGGGGACTTCGGGGAGTTGTTTGGCGATGGTATCGCGGAGATGGGAGTTGGTGATGACCCAGATGCGTTCGGGCGGGAGGATAGAGCGGAGGCGGTCGACGGTCTGTTGGATGAGGGTGCGTTCGCCGAAGAAGTTCAGGACCTGTTTGGCGGAGCGTTTGCGGCTGCGGGGCCAGAAGCGGGTGCCGCGGCCGCCGGCCAGGATGAGGCCATAGTGGTGATCTGTTTTGGGCATGGGGGAGGTTGGTTACTGGATCGGGTAGCCGTGGATGAGGTTGAAGGTGCGGCTCCAGCGGGTTTTGGTGAAGAAGTTGGTAGCCAGATCCTGGATGTGATCCCAGCCCGGGGTGGAGGATTGGAGGCGCTCGGTGGGGGCATCGTAGGACCAGTAGATGATGAGCGGCTTGCCGATGATGTTTTCGCGGGGGACGAAGCCCCAGTAACGGGAGTCGAGCGACTGGTCGCGATTATCGCCCATGGCGAAGTAGCCGTTGTCGGGGACGACGATTTCGTTGCCCTTCAGGTGCTGTTCGAGCATGGTGCGGCCGCCTTCGCTGAGGCGGGTGTTGGGCTCGGAGGGGAAGGTATCGCGGTAGGAGTCGAAGTACTCGGTCTTGTGATACTTGTAGGGTTCGGTGAGGGCTTTGCCGTTGAGGAACACCTGTTTGTTTTCGATGCGGATGCGGTCGCCGGGGACGCCGAGGACGCGCTTGACGAAGGTCATGCGGATGTCGTCGGGCCAGCGGAAGACGATGATGTCGCCGCGCTTGACCTCGGAGTAAGGGAGGAAGAACTTACTGATGGGCCCTGGCGGGGCGTAGGCGAGTTTGTCGACGAGGAGATGGTCGCCGATGAGCAGGGTATCTTCCATCGATCCGGTGGGGATGACGAAGGCCTGGACAAGGGTGGTGGTGCCGAACAGGAGCAGGAGAATGGTAACGGTCCATTCGGCGATGGTATGGCGCGGGGTTTCCTCCTTGTGCTGGAGGAAGATCTGCTTCCACAGGGGCGGTTCCGGCGCGGGAGCGGGGGTTGGCTTTTGGTCTTGTTCGAGGGCCACGGTGATCTCCTAATTCTAGCTAATCAAACAGCAGTTGCCGGAGGTAACTATAGAGGTTTCGGAGGCTGATTCCGATGTTAACGACGCCGAGGCCCGAGACGGCGCCACGGACGAAAGGGTTGGCCCAGAGTTCGCGGGCGCCGGGTCGCCAGTTGGCGATTTCGTTGCGCTCCCATCCCTCCATCCAGGGATAGACGAGCAGAAAGACGCCGAGTTCAAAGCAGAGAATGATCCAGGCGAGTCCGGCCAAGCGGACGAACCAACTGGTAGGGGGGCGGGAGGGGGGAGGGGGATCGGGCAGGGGATTCATGGGAAGAGAGTCCGCTGGGCGCGCTCTCGAACCGGAGCATAGCAGAATCGGTGCTCCGGAAGGGGACCGAGGCGGTCGAGGGCGTCGAGGTGTTCGGGCGATCCGTAGCCCTTATGACGAGCGAAGCCGTAGCCGGGGTACTGCAGGTCAAACTCCTGCATCCGGCGGTCGCGGTGGGTTTTGGCAAGGATGGAGGCGGCGGCGATGGAGCGCGAGAGGGCGTCGCCGTGGATGATGGCCTGCTGGGGAAGCGGAAGATCGACGGTGGTGGCGTCGACGAGCAGGAAGTCGGCGGGGCGGGGCAGGGATTCGACGGCGCGACGCATGGCGAGCCGGGCGGCCTGGAGGATGTTGATGGAATCGATTTCGGCGGCGGAGGCAAAGGCCACCGCCCAGGCGAGGGAGCGCTGTTCGATCAGAAGCTGGAGTCGCTGCCGTTCGGGGGCATCGAGTTTCTTTGAATCGTCGAGTCCGCGCAGGGGGCGTTGCGGATCGAGAATGCAGGCGGCAGCGTAGACGGGACCGAAGAGACATCCCCGGCCCGCCTCGTCCACGCCCGCAATGGCTAGAAACCCCTTACTGCGCAAATCGCGCTCGTAGCGGCTGGAGCAACGCTGCGGCAATCATCACCTCGCCGCGGGGGGAGCTATTCGCGCTCTTTGAGACGAGCCGCTTTGCCCTTGAGACCGCGGAGATAGTAGAGCTTGGCGCGGCGGACGAAGCCGCTGCGGACGACGTCGATCTTATCGATGACGGGGGCGTTGAGCGGGAAGATGCGCTCGACGCCGACGCCGAAGCTGATCTTGCGGACGGTGATGGTCTGGCTGATGCCCTTGTTCTTACGGGCGATCAGGGTGCCTTCATAGATCTGGATGCGCTCTTTCTCGCCTTCGCGGATCTTGACGTGAACCTTAATGGAGTCGCCGATCCGGAGTGCCGGCAGGTCGGTCCGCACCTGGGGCTGAACGATTTTGGTGAGAGCTACGTGTTGCATGATGAATTACCTCAGAGTGGAAGCTTGGGGAGGAGATCGGGCCGGTTTTTCCTGGTTTTTTCCAGGGCGGCTTGCTGCCGCCACTGCCGGATCGCCTCATGATTGCCGCTTTGCAGAACTTCGGGGACTTTCCATCCCCGGAAATCGGCTGGGCGGGTGTAGTGCGGAGCGTCGAGCAGGGATTCCGAGAAACTCTCATTGATGCGGGAGGCCTCGTTGCCGAGGACCCCGGGGAGTAGTCGGGCCACTGCGTCGATCACCAGAGCAGCCGCGAGTTCGCCGCCGCTCAAGACAAAATCACCTACAGAAATCTCTTCGTCGACCAGGTGGGCGGCGACGCGTTCGTCGATCCCTTCGTACCTGCCACAGATCAGCAGCAGTTCCGAAACCCGGCTGAGCCGGCGGGCGGTTTGCTGGGTAAACAGCGTCCCCTGGGCCGACATCAGGACAACCTTCTTATTATGACTCTTTTCTCGGAAAATTGCTTCGGTGGCGTGAAAGACCGGTGCCGGTTTGAGCAACATTCCCTCCCCGCCGCCGAAGGGACGGTCGTCGACGGTACGATGGCGGTCGAAGGTCCACTGGCGGAGGTCGTGGGTATGGAGTTCGAGCAGTCCGGCGGCGGCGGCTTTGGCGACGATACCGTGGCGGAACGGACCGCAGAAGAAATCCGGAAAGATGGTGAGAACGTGGAACTTCATGGGGCGGCGGCGCTAGTTGCGGTTCAACTCGAGCAGACCGTCGGGCAGGGTGGCCCGGATGAGCCGGTTGGCTGGATCGATGACGGGGCAGATGGCCCGGGTGAGGGGAATGAGGGTGCCGGTTTCGAGCTCAATCAGATTGGAGCCGGGCATTTCGAGGGCGGCGGCGACGATACCCAGGGGGGCTCCGGAGGCATCGTCGACAACGGCACAGCCGGGCAGGTCCGAGAGATAGTACTCCCCGGGGGGCAAAGGGGCTCGCTGGGAGAAGGGGATGCGCACCTCGCCTCCCCGGAAGCGTTCGGCGTCGGAGATGGAGTCGATGCCGGCGAATTTGAGGATCAATTGATCCTGATGGAGCCAGGCCTCCTCGACGGAGAAGGACCCCAACTCCTGCTGGGCAGCATCAAATAGAAGAACCTCGCCCAAATCGAGGTAACGCTCCGGGCCTTTCGAGAGATCGACGCAGAGGAGTTCTCCCCGGTTGCCCCGGGGACGAACCACTTCTGCCAGGGTGACCCACTGTGGTATCGGGGTATACACCGCGGTTTAACGATCCTCGACGATTTCGAGGTTCACCCGGCGATTGGCTTTGAGGGCGGCAGCGGTGAGCAGGGTGCGCATGGAGCGGGCGGTCCGGCCCTGTTTGCCGATGACCCGGCCCAGATCGGCCGGGGCGACGCGCAGGGCGAGGGTAATGACCTGATCGCCCCCTGTCTCCGTCACCAAGACCTCCGCCGGATGGTCGACGATGGACCGGGCGATGCCTTCGACGAGGTCTTTGAGCGCGGCAGCCATTAGACAGCCACGGGTTCGGGCGCCGGATTGGCTTTCACGAGCCGGGCCACGGTGTCCGAGGGCTGGGCGCCGACCTTCACCCAGTGGGCGTAGCGGTCGTGGTCCAGCACGACGGCGGCCGGTTCCGTGAGCGGGTTGTAGTGACCCAGGACTTCGAGCGCTTTGCTGTCGCGGGCGCGCTCTTTTTCAATAACCACAACGCGGTAGGTGGGCTTCTTCTTTGAACCGAACCGCGCGAGACGAATTGCCAACATTGTTTTCTATACTCCTGATGGAACTGGTTAGAACTTGAAATTACCGAGGTCGCTCAGCGAGGGGAGCTTGCCCAGTTTGGAAAGCTTTTTGCCCAGGAAGCCCTGGCCCGATAGCGTGCCCGAAAACGCTTTCATCATCTTCCGGGCCTGGGTGTACTGCTTGAGCAGGTTGTTGACGTCCTCGACGCTGGTGCCGGAGCCTTTGGCGATGCGGCGGCGGCGGGAGCCGTTGATCAACATGTGGTTTTCGCGCTCTTTGGGGGTCATCGAGTCGATGATGGCGACCACGCGGTTGAGCTCTTTTTCGTCGACCTTGGCGTTTTTGAGCTCTTTCATCATGCCGCCGCCCATGCCGGGCAGGTTCGGCATCATTCCCATGAGGTCCCCGAGCGGTCCGAGTTTGCGAATCTGTTTTAACTGGTTGCGGAAGTCGGTCAGGGTGAACTCATTGTCGATGAGCTTCCGCTGCATCTCCTCGGCCTGCTTCTTATCGATGGTCTCCTCGACCTTCTCGATCAGGCTGAGAACATCGCCCATGCCGAGAATTCGGTTGGCGACGCGGTCCGGGTGGAAGAGTTCAAAAGCGTCCGGTTTTTCTCCGATGCCGATGAACTTCAGGGGTTGTCCGGTAATGGAACGGATCGACAGCGCTGCGCCACCGCGAGCGTCGCCGTCCATCTTGGTCAGGATGATGCCGGTGATGCCCAGCCGCTGATGGAACTGTTCGGCCGATTTGACGGCATCCTGGCCGGTCATGGCGTCGGCGACGAAGAGGATTTCAGTAGGCTCGAAGGTGTCTTTGAGTTCGGCGAGCTCGGCCATGAGCGCGTCGTCGATATGGAGCCGACCGGCGGTGTCTATAACAATGATGTCGCGACCAGTCTGAATTGCTTCCCTGCGGGCGGAGCGGGCGAGTTCGAGGGGTTTGGTCTCTTCCGGCGTTCCGGTGTAGATGGGGAGGGCGAGCTGTTTGGCTAGAACGGCCAGTTGATCCCGGGCGGCGGGGCGATAGACGTCGACGGAGACGAGCAGCGGGGAATGCTGGTTTTTCGAGAGCCAGCGGGCGAGTTTCGCCGAAGAGGTGGTCTTGCCGGAGCCCTGGAGGCCGACCACGAGAACGACCGTGGGCGGTTGGTTGGCGAAGCGAAGGCGCGAGGCGTGGGTGCCGAGCGTCCTGATCAGCTCTTCATTGACAATCTTGACGACCTGCTGGGCCGGAGAGAGGGCGGCCAGAACCTCCTGGCCGAGGGCCTTCTCTTTGACCGCCTCGATGAGCTGTTTAACGACCTTAAAGTGGACGTCAGCCTCAAGCAGCGCAACGCGAATCTCGCGGAGAGCGGCTTCCATGTTTTCGGCAGTGAGTTTTCCTTCGCCGCGCAAGTTCTTGAAAACTCGCTGCAGTTTATCGGATAGATTGTCAAACATGAGGAGGCACACGAACGCCGGGCGCCCGTATCAGAGTCTCTTCATCATAGCGTCCCCGAGAGCAGACTGCAACCGGCCGGCGGGCACCATTGGGGCGCCACGGCCGGGGGCTTACGTATTGAACTTTGGTCCCGGATGCCTTTGGGACTGCGGCGGCCGAGAGGGAACAGAGGGCGGCGACGGGGAGGGTTAGGGGCGGGCGAAGAGTCCTGGAGGCGGGGTACTGCGTACCAAGTACGTGCTTGTCTGCCAGGAGTGGCGCTGCTTTCGAAATGGTGGTGTTTTCGAGGTGTTTTCACAAGTTTTACGAGAGTTCACGGGCGGCAGAGCCACTTTTAGTACGAACAGCCTACTCCCTGTTCGTAAAACTATTGACACCCCTTCGGACATGCCTGTATAGTGTGGGAGTACTCGAAATCGCCATAGTAAGCCGTACATCCGGCCTATTACGTTTTGAAGTACATGCAATTCGGAGGATTCAAATGGAAAAAAAATTATTGCTCTTGGGCGTATTGGCTATCAGTACGACCTCTTTGTTCGGGGCACCGTGCACGAACGGCTTAATGTCGACTCAGCCATTCTTGTCTGTTTGCGAGATCACGAACGGCGCAAATACCTGGACACTAAATTACTTTCACCAGTCCCAAGCGGCTACTGGCTCATTAGCCGGAACTATGGGTTCGGACATCCGGGTGACATTCGCCCTCGTCGGAAACGGTTTTTCAGTCACCTACACCCCGGCGGTGGACGGGGCTGATTGGCGTGCGCCGGGGTTGGGGTCACAGACCGGTTTTCTCGAAACAAATTACCGGATTTACGGCAGCACCGGCGGCGCTAGATTGAGCCAGTACGTGACATCGGCCGTTCTGTCCCAGGGCTACAACGAGGGTACGGGAACGAGTTTTGGAGCTGGTCCCGACGTTACGTTGAAGACGTGGGTTCAGGACTTCACTCCCATCGACTTTCTCACCGGCTCTCTCACCGGTACGCAAACGGTCCTGACGGCCAACAACACAGCCCCTCCCGCTACCCTGACTTCGGGCGCTCCTCCGCAAACGGTAGTCGGAGGTTTGACCAGTGCGTACGTGGTTGTGAATCGCCTCAACCTGGACAGCTACACGCGTCCGGGGGCGGTTGCGGCGGTGAGTTCCTTCACCAACATCTTCCAGCCAGCCAGCGATATCCCTGAACCGATGACGTTTGCTCTCATGGGCGCCGGTCTGATCGGTATTGCGGTTCTGCGCCGTCGCCAGTCCTAATCGATCAAGCCCAACAACAATAGTGGCCTCCCCGCTCTTGAGCGGTGGAGGCCATTGTTGTTGCGTACGGATGGAGGCGTCGCCCTAGACGCTAAACGAACTCCCGCAACCGCATGTTGACTTCACTTGCGGATTGTTGAATTTGAAGCCCGACCCTTCGAGGGACTCGACGTAATCCACCTCGGCGCCATCCAGATAGAGAAGGCTGGCCTGATCGACAAAAACCTTCAAGGGGCCGTAGTTGTAGGTCTTGTCCAGCATACTGGGGGTGTTTTCGAAGGCCATCGAGTAGCTGAAGCCCGAACAACCCCCTCCCACCACCGCAATCCGCAACCCGGCGGGTTTGGGATCCTGCGAATCGAGAATCTCGGCGACTTTGCCAATCGCCCGTTCCGTTAAATTGATCATAGGTTTTGTTCTCCGTGCCGAATCGGCATTGACTCTTCTAGCTTAGCCCGTTGCGATCGCTAGTTCTACCCTGTAATGATGCAGAGTGAGGGCGACGGGATGCAGCGCAGGTTTTCGAAACCGGGTCGGTGGTTTACGCGTCCGAAAGGACATGAGTGGCGTATTGGACGTTTTGAGCTTCCCCCTTGCGGGTTCGACGGCCCGGACGAAGGCGACCGTGGACCACAGTAATTCCGACGAAGCGCTGCTCGTGCGCCGGGTGCAGGCCGGTGACGAGATGGCCTTCCGCGAGATCGTCGAGCGGTATCAGTCGAAGATTTATTCGATCATCTTCGGCATCCTGCGGAATCACAACGATGCCGAGGATATTGCGCAGCAGGTTTTTGCCAAGGTCTATTTTTCCATCCGGAACTTCGATTTTCGCAGCTCCCTGCTCACGTGGATCTACAAGATTACGGTGAACGAATGTTACGACTATCTGCGCAAGAAGAAGGTCCGGAAGCTGGTCTACGAGAGCGATTTTTCTGAAGAAGAGGCGCTCAAGATGGAGAACTCCGATGTGGCGGTCGAGCCGGCGGGACCGATCGATGAGCGCTTGGCCAACCGGGATCTCGTCACGAAACTGCTGGCCAAGATCCCTGAACAGGATCGTTCTCTGCTGATGCTCAAAGAAGTAGAGGGCCATTCGGTGGAAGAACTGGCGCAAATGACCGGAATGAACGAGAATACAATAAAGGTGAAACTGTTTCGCGCTCGGCAGAAACTGCTCAAATCGGCGCAGCGTCTACTGCGGATCCCCGCGCGGAGCGTGTAAGCTTGTTATCTGGCAAGGGAAAGGGTTGGGATATGCATCGTTCGGTTGAGGATCATATCGAGGATTTTCTGGAGGGCCGTCTGGACGGGCCGGTGAGGGAAGCTTTCGCGTCTCACGTAGGCGTGTGCCGCCAGTGTCATGATCTTGTTTCGCAGATGATGGCCCACGCCGGGGCGCTGCGGCTGTTGCGGGCGCCAGCGGAACTAGAGCCGGCTCCCGGGTTTTATGGCCGGGTGATGCGGCGGATAGAGGCTGAGGAGCGGCCGTCGGTCTGGGGTCTGCTGCTGGATCCGGTGTTTGGCCGAAATCTGGTGTATGCCTCGGCGGCGCTGGTGATTCTGATGGGGGTGTTTCTGCTGTCGACCGAGCCGGTTCAACATGAACTGGCCAGCACCCCGGTGCAGGTTCTAGCGAACTCGCCGGCCGAGTCCGTCGACGGGGAAAATCCGCAGAACGGGCGGGATTCGCTCCTGGTGACCCTAGCGAATTTCACCGAGTAAGGCTGTTTGGACGAAGAAGGGTTTAGACGAACAGGATGATGCGTTCCAGTGCACCTTGGAAGAACCCGCAGATCCTGGTGACGCTGGCGCTGGTTTTTTTGTGCGGCGGCGTGGCGGGGGCGCTGGTTTATCGGGCCGCTGTGCAACCGGTGAAGGTGGTCTCCTGGAACGATTCGAATAAGGAAGTGACGCTCAAGCGGCTGCAAAAAGAGCTGAAGCTGACGCCGGAGCAGACAGCGGAGATTGAGACGGTGCTCGACGACTTCACGATGTACTACCAGATGCTGCAGGCGCAGATGGACGAGGTGCGGGCGACGGGCAAGTCCCGGATCGACCAACTGCTGACCGAAGAGCAGCGGAAGCGATTCAACCGGATTATGAGTGACTTCCGGGAGCGGCAGATCCGCTAGCCTGCACGAGAGCCACGGCGGCGAGCGCGGCGGTTTCCGCCCGCAGAATGAGGGGACCGAGGGTGGCCGGGCGCCAGCCGGCGGCGGCGATTTGGACGGCCTCGCGTTCGGCCCAGCCGCCTTCGGGGCCGAGCAGGAGCGAGACGGCGGGGGGGCGTTCGGCGCTCATCAACTCCAGCAGGGGCTGGCCGCCGGGGCGTTCGTCGAGCCAGATGCGGAGACCCTCGCCGGTGGCGATCGCATCCGGGCCGTCGAGGAGTTCGCCGAGTACCGGCAGGCGGGGGCGGCGGCACTGCTGGCTGGCTTCGAGCAGGATGCGGCTCCAGCGTTCCATGCGTTTGGGTGCGGCTTTGGCCAGGCCGTGCTCGCTGCGTTCGGAGACGAAGGGCTGAATGCGGCCGACGCCGAGTTCGGTCGCCTTTTCGAGCATCCACTCAAAATGATCGAACTTGAACAGGCTCGCGTAGAGGGTGACCGGGTAGGACGCCGGGCGCGGGGCGAGCCGCTGCTGGACGCGGAAAGAAACGACGCTTTTCCGGGCCACTTCGACGGTGGCGAGGTAGAGATGTTCGTTGTCGGAGATCTCAAAGACCTGGCCGGGTTCGACGCGGAGGACGCGCGTCAGATGCTGGGCCATCTCGTCGTGGAGTTCGGCCATATCCCGTTTTACTTCCGGGACGAAGAAAAGTCGTCGCGCCATGGGAGAATATAAGCTCCTACTATGATTGCGCACCTGCGCGGCACCCTACTTGAGAAACATCCGCACCAGGCGATTGTCGATTGCCAGGGCGTAGGCTACGATGTGGCCATTCCGGTATCGACCTACACACGGCTGCCGGATGCGGGCGCTGAGGTGCGTCTGCGGATCCACACGAGTGTGCGCGAGGACGCCATACAGCTGTTTGGTTTTTTTTCGGTCGAGGAGAAGCAGCTGTTTGAGAAGCTGATCACGGTTTCGGGTATTGGCGCCAAGCTGGCGCTGACGGCGCTGTCCGGGCTGCCCACGGCAGATCTGGCGGCGGCGATACGGGGCGGGGAGGTGACGCTGCTGACGCGCATTCCGGGCGTGGGCAAGAAGACGGCCGAGCGGATGGTGCTGGAGCTGCGCGATAAGATTGACGCGATGGCGGGGCCCGCCGGCGGCAAGACGGTGGCGGCGGCGCCGGTGTCGGAGATGGAGGCGGACATCATCTCGGCGCTCGTGAATCTCGGGTCGCCTCGGCCGGCGGCCGAAGCGGCGGTACGGAAGGCGCGCACGACGGTGGCGGGCGATGAGTTCGAACCGCTGTTCCGGCGGGCGCTGGAGCTGGTGCGGTAGACCATGGCGAATCGGAAAGTCATTTCGGGAGCGCTCGAGGAGGAGGATAAGAAGTTTGAATCGGCGCTGCGGCCGCGCCGGCTGGCCGATTTTACCGGGCAGCCCAAGCTGAAGGAGAACCTTTCGATTGCCATTGAAGCGGCGCGGCAGCGGGGCGAGGCGATGGACCATGTACTGCTGTACGGGCCGCCGGGCTTGGGCAAGACGACGCTGGCGCAGTTGATTTCGCAGGAGCTCGAAGTGGGTTTTGAGCAGACGGCGGCGCCGATTCTGCAAAAGAAGCTCGATCTGACCGGGGTGCTGACGAATGTGCAGGCCCGGCAGGTTTTCTTCATTGACGAGATTCACCGGCTGCTGCCGGACGTCGAGGAGATTCTCTACTCGGCGCTTGAGGATTTCCGGGTGGACATCATGGTGGGTACGGGGCCGGGGGCGCGGACGCATTCGCTGCCGATTCAGCGCTTCACCGCGGTGGGGGCGACGACGCGGCAGGGGCTGATTTCGGCGCCGCTGCGGGGGCGCTTCGGGCTGGTGCTGCGGCTGAATCACTACGACGAAGCCGATTTGACGCGGATTGTGCTGCGGTCGGCGCGGCTGATGACGTTGACGATCTCCGAGGAGGCGGCTGGCGAGATTGCGCGGCGCGCGCGGGGCACGCCGCGCATTGCCAACCGGCTGCTGCGGCGGGTGCGGGATTACGCGCAGGTGCGGGCCAACGGGGAGATTACGCTGGAGGTGGCGGTGACGGCGCTCGATCTGCTCGAGGTGGACCGGTTCGGCCTCGATGAGATCGACCAGAAGATTATGATGACGATTCTCGATAAGTACGCTGGGGGGCCGGTGGGGATTAACACGATCGCGGCGTCGATTGATGAGGAGTCGGCGACGATTGAGGAGGTTTACGAGCCTTATCTGATGCAACTTGGGTTTCTCGACCGGACGCCGCGGGGTCGCGTGGGGACGCGGCGGGCGTTTGACTACTTCAAGATTGCGCCTCCGGCGGCGGGGCCGCAGAACTCGCTGTTTTGAATACGGCGTACCTGGGTCTGGGTTCGAACGTGGGCGACCGCGCGGCGCATCTGCAGTTTGCGCTGGAGGCGCTGCGCCCGGTGCGCGTTTCGGGCTTCTATGAGACGGCACCGCTGCACTATCTGGCGCAGGGTTCCTTCCTGAACTGTGTGTGTGAGGTGGAGACGGAGCGTTCGCCGTGGGCGCTGCTGGACGAGGTGCGGCGTCTCGAGCACCTGCGGCAGCGGGAGCGGCCGTTTCCGAACGCGCCGCGGACGCTGGACATCGATATTTTGCTCTATGGCAATTTTGTTTTGCGTTCGCCGCGGCTGACGATTCCGCATCCGCGGATGGGGGAGCGTGCGTTTGTGCTGGCGCCGCTGGCCGAACTGCTGCCGGGGTACGGTCGGCTGCTGGCCGGGCTGGACGGGCAGCAGATCTGGAGGCTGGGGGCCGGGGGGCCGGGTGATTGAGGTGGCTCGACGGCGTGGGAAGCTTCAGGGGCCGAGACCGTTTGTTTTGGGTTCGCCGCGGCGCCACAGCCGCTGGGCGAGGGCGGCGGCCCGGTCGGCGCTGAAGCAGGCGGCGAGCACGTAGGGTACGGCGGACGGGCCGAAGAGTTCGACGGCGAGAACAGTACTCGCGAGCGGGGTGCGCGTGGCCGCCGCGAAGACCGCGACGAAGCCGAGGCCGGCGAGCCAGTCCGCGGGCAGACCGAGGGGGCCGCTGAGGGCGCTGCCGAGGGTGGCTCCGATGAAGAACAGGGGCGTGGCCTCGCCGCCGCGGAAGCCGCTGCCGACCGTCACGGCGGTGAGGGCGAGCTTGGCGAGCCAGTCGAAGGGGCCGGCGGGCGTGGTGAAGGCCGCCGCGATGGAGGCGACGCCGAGGCCGGCGAACTGCCACGCTCCGGTGGTGGCGAGCGCGGCGGCCACCACCGCGCCGCCGGTCAGCACGGAGAGGTAGCGCCGGGCGAGGTTCGTCAGCAGATGGAAGAGCCAGGCGGCGCCGCCGCACAGCAGACCGGCGGCAGCGGCCCAGAGGAGGGCGTCGGCGCCCGGCCAGCGGGCGATGCGGTAGACGGTATGCTGGGCGCCCCAGGCACGGGCCACGGCATCGGCGGTGCAGGCGGCCAGCAGGCAGTGGGCGAGCAGCGCGGGCGCGGCGGTGCGGAGGCCCGAGATTTCACAGGCGTAGAGCAGGCCGGCCCAGGGGGTGCCGAAGACGCTGCCGAAGCCGGCGGCGATGCCGATGCGGAGGTCGGCGCCGGCGCGGGCGGCGCAGGCGGCGCCGGCCTGGACGGCGGTGCCTTCGCGTCCGGCCGAGCCGCCGCACACGTGCGTCAGCAGCGTGCCGGAGAGCACGGCGGGGGCCATCTTCCAGCTGACGCGTTGTAGGGGGTCGGCGATATCGGCCAGGACCTCGGCCATCCCGCCCGCGCCGGAGCGGCGGTAGAGCCACTGCGTCAGCCACCCGGCGGCGGGCAGCAGGAGGACGAGGGCGCGGTGGCCGGCGAACCATTCCCCGGCGCGGTCGAGGGCGCAGAGCAGAAGCGCCGAGGAGGAGCCGGCGAGCAGCGCCGTGGCCAGACTGCGGAGCAGGCGGGCGGCGGCTTCAGCCACCGGCGCCCAGCCGTTCGACCTGGACCCGGGCGATGCGGTTGCGCTCCATCTCCAGGACCGTGAAGCGGAGTTTGGCGTGTTCGACGGTGGTGCCGACCTGCGGAAGGTCGCCGAGCTCAAACAGGAGGAAGCCGGCCAGGGTTTCGTAGCCGTCGTCGGAGGGCAGTTCGATGCCGTACTGGTTGGCGAGGTCGGGGATGTTGATCATGCCGTCGACTTCAAAGCTGGGGGCGTCGGCGGCGGCGCGCGGTCGGGAGATGTCGTGTTCGTCCTCGATTTCGCCGAAGACCTGTTCGAGGACGTCTTCGAGGGTGACGAGGCCGGCGACGGAGCCGTGTTCGTCGACGACGATGGCCATGTGGGAGTGATGTTCGCGGAACTCGTCGACGAGTTCGTGGAGCGACTTGGTTTCGGGGACGAACAGCGGCTGGCGCATGACCTTGCGCAGATCGAAGCCGCGGGCGGCGGGCCGGCGGGCCTCGAGGGCGGCGCGGCGGCTCATCCAGACCTGGACGAGGTCTTTGAGGTGGACGACGCCGACGATGTGGTCGGGATCCTTTTCATAGACGGGCAGACGGGAGTACTGGTGTTCGTTGAGTTGGCGCAGGACGTGGTCGAGCGTGGAGGAGACACTGACGGCGACCATCTGTTTGCGGGGCACCATGATTTCGCGGGCGGCGAAGTTGGACAGTTCGAGCAGGCGGCGGATGGCGTCCTCTTCGAAGCCGACCAGATGGCCTTCGGTGCGGCTGGAGGCGACGATGAACTTGAGTTCTTCGACCGAGTGTCCGCTGGTTTGGGTTTCGCCGGTGACGCCGAGGCGGGCGGAGATGGCGTTGGCGGAGCGTTCGATGGTGGTGACGAGCGGGCCGGCGAGGCGGGAGAAGACAAGCAGGATGGGGGCGACGAGGACGGCGAGTTTGTCGGCCGAGGCGAGGGCGACATTCTTCGGGACGACTTCACCGAGGACGACGTGAAAGTACGTCATGACGGTGAAGGCGGCGGTGATGGCGATGCCGTGGAACAGGGCGGTGGTCGTGGGGGTCATGACGGGCTGGAGCCAGCCGACCAGCATTTGAAAGAGCGTATCTTCGCCGGCCCAGCCGAGGCCGAGGCTGGTGAGCGTGACGCCGACCTGGGTGACGCTGAGCATGCGTTCGGGGTTTTCAAGCAGGCTGAGAGCCATTTTGGCGCCGGCCTCGCCTTCGTCGGCGAGCGACTGGAGGCGGGACTTGCGCACCGAGAGCATGGCGGCCTCCGAGGCGGCGAAGAACCCGTTGAGGGCGACAATGAAGGCGAGTAAGAGAAACCGATATCCGTAGTTGGCGTCTGACATGCGAGGAGGCGCGCTGCCCGGATGGCTACAATACAGGGAGTGCGCTCGAATTGGCTTCTCAAGTTTATCAACACGGTGATCGGTATCGTGGCCCTGGCGGCGGGGTGGGCGGTGTGGTGGTTTGGCTGGCGTCCGCTGCCG
The DNA here is from genome assembly GCA_019931245.1 of Bryobacteraceae bacterium CoA2 C42. Lineage (GTDB taxonomy): Bacteria > Acidobacteriota > Terriglobia > Bryobacterales > Bryobacteraceae. The sequence continues at coordinate 27,848 of JAINDL010000018.1, read as the reverse complement.
CAGACGAGCGGTACGGTGGCGGCGCCGGTGAGGAGCGCGGTGACCGTGCAGCGGGACGAGCGCGGGCTGCCGCGGATCGAAGCGGCGACGCTCGAGGATCTGCTGTTTGCGCAGGGCTATGTAACGGCGCAGGACCGGTTGTGGCACATGGAGTCGCTGCGGCGGGCGGCGAACGGGACGCTGGCCGAGGTGGTGGGGCCGGGGGCTTTGGATTTGGACCGCGAGACGCGCAGCTACCGGATTGCGCGGATTGCCGAGCGGCAGCTGGCGAAGCTTTCGGCGGCCGACTACGCGGCGCTGGCGGCATTTGCGCGGGGGGTGAACCACTTTATCCGGGAGCGACGGGGGAACTACCCGGTGGAGTTCCGGCTGCTTGCCTTTGACCCGCGGCCGTGGCGGGTTGAAGATACGCTGGGTATCGGGTTGCTGATGTTCCGGACGCTGTCGAACACGGGCCGGATGGAGCTGCAGAAGGCGGTCATGCTCGCCAAGGGCGACCGGGAGAAGGTGGAGTATCTGTTCGGGATGCGGGGCGGGGAGGATATCCAACCGGGTTCGAACGCCTGGGCGCTGGCACCGTCGCGGACGGCGTCGGGCCGGGCGCTGCTGGCGAACGACCCGCATCTGCAGCACGGGATTCCGGGAACCTGGTACCCGGTGCAGCTGCGGGGCGGGGGGCTGGCGGTGAGCGGGATGACGATTCCGGGGATTCCGGGCGTGATTGTGGGACGGAACGAGCGGATTGCGTGGGGGATTACGAATCTTGGATTCGACGTGCAGGACTACTACCTGGAACAGTTGGACCCGGCAACAGGCCGTTACGTGTACAAGGGCCAGGTGCTGCAGGCGGAGTTGGACCGGGAGCTGATACCGGTGAAGGGGCAGGCGCCGGTGGAGTTTCGGCAGTGGGTGACCGGGCATGGACCGGTGGTTGCGACGGTGGGCAACCGGCAGGCGGCGCTGCGGTGGACCGGGGCGGAGCCGGAGCCGTTTGTATTTGGAATTCTGCCGCTGAACCGGGCGCGGAACTGGGAGGAGTTTCGCGCGGCGCTAGCGAGCTTTCCGGCGGCGCCGAGCAATGTGGTCTATGCCGATGTGGACGGCAACATCGGCCTGCAGACGATGGGGCGGCTGCCGATCCGGCGCCGGCACGCCGGGGATGTGCCGGTGGAGGGTTCGACGGGGGAGTTTGAGTGGGAGGGCATGATTCCGTTTGCCGAGATGCCGAGCGTGTATAACCCGCCGTCGGGGCGCGTGCTGACGGCGAACCAGAATCCGTTTCCGGCCGAGTATCCGTATCGGGTGGGGGGTAACTTTGCGGCGCCGTATCGCGCGCGGCAGATTGCCGACCGGATTGGCGCGGCGCCGAAGTGGACGGCGGCGGCGACGATGGAGGTGCAGGCGGATGTGTATTCGGGGTTGTCCCACCATCTGGCGGGGCAGGTGGTGGCGGCCTGGGAGCGGCAGCGGGGGAGCAAGCCGCATTTGGCGGCGGCGGTGGAGTTGCTGCGGGAGTGGAACGGCCAGATGATGCCGGAGCTGGCTGCGCCGCTGGTGATGACCTACACGGAGCAGCATCTGCGCCGGATGATTGCGGAAAGGGCGGCCGGGCAGCCGGGGGCGGAGTACGGCCCGGACATCGGTTCGGCGCGCATTGAGGGGCTGGTGGCGCGGAGGCCGCCGGGCTGGTTTGCTGATTGGGACGTGGTGCTGCTGCGGGCGTGCGAGGAGGGTTTCGAGGAGGGCCAGCGGATGCAGGGGGCGGATGTGCGGAAGTGGCGTTACGGAGTTTACAACCAGCTGACGGTACGGCATCCGGTGCTCGAGAAGCTGCCGTGGATTGGGGGCTACTTCAACCTGGGGCCGTACCCGGCGAACGGGTCGAGTACGACGGTGAAGCAGACGTCGGCGCGGCTGCTGCCCTCGATGCGGCTGGTGGTGGATTTCGGGGATCCGGCGGGGGCGCGATACCATTTGCCGGCGGGGGTATCGGGCCACCCGTTTTCCGGGCATTACAAGGATCAGTGGCGGGCGTACCAGAGCGCGAAGGGTTTTGCGCTCGTTGCGCCGGTGGTTTCGACGTTGGTTTTGCAGCCGGCCCCATAGAAAATGCCGGGATCTGCCGATAGCTCAGGGGAGGCTGTCGGAATGTACAAGTTTCTTGCTGTCTGGGCTGCGGGCCTGCTGGTTTTGCTGGGGGCATCGTTATGGTATCTATTTACGCCGGGTTCGGTGCCGGAGGGGCAGGCGCCGCTCGTGAGTTTGCGCGGTGAAGGAGTGGGTCCTTTCCAGACCGATTTTAACCGGGCAGCGGACCGGGTGCGGGTGGTGGCGGTGCTGTCGCCGACGCGGCCGGCGGCGTTGGCCGGGGCCTCGGCGCTGCAGTCGCTGCTGTCGGAGTTCGCCGATTTGCCGATTCTTGTGCAGGTGGTGTGGGAGCCGCAGGAGGAGACGGACTGGGCGCCGCCGCCGACTGAGGTGTTGGGCCGTCTGCGGGACAAGCGAGTGAAGCAGTACTGGGACAAGGAGCGGACGGTGTCCAAAGAGATGGGCGCCGGGCAGGTGCGGGTGTTTTCGCGGGGCGCGGCATGGCGGGAGGCGCTGCCGGCGCCGGCGGTGTCGGCTGAGTCGGCCCGCGATGAGGCCGGCACGCTGCGGACGTTTTTGCGGTCGGTTACTCCGCCCGCTCAAACCGACCGTCCGCAAGTAGCCGGTAACGCCGCCCGCGCCATTTGATGGTGCGGCCGAAGAAGCCGGCGAGCCAGAAGACGAAGCTGAGCAGGTCCTGGACGGGAATCAGCATCCATTGGCGGCGGCAGACCGGGTCGGCCAGGACGGTTTCGGCCGTGGCCCAACCAGCGAAACTGCGAAACGAAGCCACCGGGAAGAGTAGGGGCCACCAGGAGGGCTGCGCGGCGACGAGGGCGAGTGCGAGGGGAAGGGGGTTGGTGAAGATCTGCCCGAGGTAGCCGAGAGGGCGGGAGCGGCGCGTCGAGCGGTTCCAGCGGATGCGGTGGGCGGCGTTTTTCGGGAAGCTTTCGCTGCCGATGCGGTGTTCGATGACGTAGCTGGACAGACCGACGCCGAGGCCGCGGCCGGCGGCGAGGTTGCCGAGCATGAAGTCCTCGGCCAGGTACTGTTGGAGCAGTTCCCAGCCGCCGACGGCGGTGATGGCGCCGCGGCGGGCGGCGATGGTGGGTCCGACGGCAAAGCGCATGCCGTCGAGCATCCGGGCGACGAGGACGCCACCCCAGAATTCGGTGTTCATGCCGAGTGCTTCGAGGCGGGACCAGATTGACTGGCCGGCCACCGCCCGGTAGGGGCAGGTGGTGACGGCCAGTCCAGGGTCCGCGGCAAACTCGCCGGCGATGGTGCGGGCCATCGCGGGAGTCACGCGGATATCGGAGTCGCTCATGAGGAGGAGGTCATGTTGGGCCTGCTGCATCATGAGCGACAAACTCCACACTTTAGCATTCGGCCAAGGGGGCTCGCCCGTCAGGATGATGCGGGCGGCTACGGTGGGGTACTGCCGGCGGAGGGATTCGACTACACGGTAGGCGGGATCGGCCTCCGAGCGCAAGGCGAAGAGAAGTTCGAAGTTTTCATAATCCTGTTGAAAGAAGCTCCGCAGATTGTCCTCGAGGCCTTCGTCGAGTCCGGCGAGCGGTTTGAGGATGCTGACGGGTTCGGTGGGTTCGGCGACGCGTCGGGCGGCCCGGTAGCGGCGAACGGCGACGACAATCAGGCCGCAGTAGACGAGCGAACCCGTGAGCAGGGCCGCCAGGAGCCACGCCACCAAGGCATTATTCCGTGGTGGCGCGCGAGGCGATCAGCTCCCGGATGCGGGCGCGGAAGGCTTCGACGGACTGTACGCCGAGATCGCCGTGCTTGCGGTGGCGGACCGAGACGTTGCCGCCTTCGGCTTCGCGGCCGCCGATGACGAGCATGTAGGGAACCTTCTGGAGCTGGGCGTCTCGGATCTTGGCGTTCACCTTATCGTTACGGTCGTCGAGGGTGACGCGGACGCCATCGGCGGTGAGCTGATCGACCACCTGGCGGGCGTAGTCGTTCTGCTTGTCGGTGATGGGGAGCACGGCGACCTGGACCGGGGAGAGCCAGACGGGGAACGCGCCGGCGTAGTGTTCGACGAGGATGCCGAAGAAGCGTTCGACGCTGCCGAAAAGGGCGCGGTGGACCATGAGCGGCTGGTGTTTTTTGCCGTCTTCGGCGGTGTATTCGAGCTTGAAGCGCTGCGGGAGGGTGAAGTCGAACTGGACGGTGGAGAGCTGCCATTTGCGGCCGATGGCGTCGACGAGCTTGACGTCGATTTTGGGGCCGTAGAAGGCGGCTTCATCCTTCATGAGTTTGGCCTTCATGCCCACCTTTTCCGTGGCGGCGAAGAGTGCTTTTTCGGCCAGGGCCCAGAGTTCGGGGGTGCCGTCGTACTTGCCGCTGGCGCCGTCGTCCCAGGTGGACAGCTCGGCTTCGTATTGCGTGAAGCCGAAGGTATGGAGGGTGTGGATGGCGAATTCGAGGCAGCCGACCACTTCGCTTTCGATCTGTTCCGGGGTGCAGAAGATGTGGGCGTCGTCCTGAGTGAAGCCGCGGACGCGGAGCAGACCGTGCATGGTGCCGCTGCGTTCGTAGCGGTAGACGGTGCCGAGTTCGCCGAGGCGGACGGGGAGGTCGCGGTAGCTATGGGGCGAGTTGGCGAAGATCAGGATGTGGCAAGGACAGTTCATCGGCTTGAGCTGGTACTCGGCGTCGTCGAGTTCCATCGGTTTGAACATGTTCTCGCTGTAGAAGTTGGCGTGTCCGGAGACCTTCCAGAGGTCGCGGCGGGCGACGTGGGGGGTATAGACGAGGGAGTACCCGCGGTCGAGATAGGCTTCGCGCATCCAGTCTTCGAGGGTTTTGCGGATGATGCCGCCTTTGGGGTGGAAGAAGATGAGGCCGGGTCCGGCGAGTTCCTGGATGCTGAACAGGTCGAGTTCGGCGCCGAGTTTGCGGTGGTCGCGGCGTTTGGCCTCTTCCTGGCGGGCGATGAACTCGTCGAGCTCCTTTTTGGAGAAAAACGCCGTGCCGTAGATCCGCTGGAGCTGTTTGTTGTGTTCGTCGCCTTTCCAGTAGGCTCCGGCGAGGTGGAGCAGCTTGAAGGCCTTGATTTTCCTGGTGGAGGGGAGGTGGGGGCCGCGGCAGAAGTCGATGAACTGTGGGCCGAGGGTGTATTCGCTGAAGGTTTCGCCGGCGCGTTCGGCGATGAGTTCGCTCTTCATCCAAAGGTGGGCGTATCTTTTGAGGCCCTCCTCTTTTTCGGTCATGACGCGGTCGTAGGAGAGGTCGCGGGCCTGGATCTCCCACATTTTGGCCTCGATTTTTTCGAGGTCGTCGGCGGTGAAGGGGACGGTTTTGTCGAAGTCGTAGTAGAAGCCGTTTTCGATGGGGGGCCCGATGCCGAGTTGGGTATCCGGCCAGAGTTCGAGCACGGCGGCGGCGAGCAGGTGGGCGGTGGAGTGGCGGTAGACTTCGAGGGCTTCGGGGTCGCGCGTGGTGAGGATCTGGAGATGGACGTCGGAGTCGAGGGGGCGGGTGAGGTCGAACATCTCGCCGTTGACTTTGGCGGCGATGGCGTCGTCGGCCAGGCGGGGGCTGATGGCGAGGGCGACGTCGAGGGGGCGTGAACCGGCGGGTAGGCTCTTCTGGCTGCCGTCGGGCAGGGTGATGACGATACTGGACATGAGATGGGTGGGCCGACGAATTCGCCTTTTAAAGGGCTGAATCCAAAGGAACAGAGTAATCATCAGAGTACCATATGATCGGTTCGGACAGCCTTATGGGAGTTGGGGGAAGCGCCGACTGGTATGATAAAAGTCCGCGCATGGAAACCGCCAACGAACAGGACGTGAGGGACGAGTCAGCGCTGGTGGAACTGGCCCGCCACGGGGATGATGCGGCTTTTTCGACGCTGGTGGGGCGTTATAGCCGGAAGGTGTTCCGGCTGGCGAAGAACATCACGCAGAACGACGAAGACGCCGAGGATGTTTTGCAGGAGGCCTTTCTCAAGGCCTACACGCATCTGGACCGGTTCCATGGGGATTCGAAGTTTTATACGTGGGTGGTGCGGATTGCGGTGAATGAAGCGCTGATGAAGCTGCGGAAGCGGCGGAGCGATAAGTCGGTGTCGCTCGACGACGAGATTGATACGGGCGAGGAGCAGATCACGCGGGAGATTGCGGTCTGGGACGGTGATCCGGAGCAGAAGTACGGGCAGACGGAGTTGCGCCGGATTCTGGACGAGGCGATTCAGGGATTAAAGCCGTCGTTCCGCGCGGTGTTTCAGTTGCGGGATGTGGAAGAGTTATCGACGGAGGAGACGGCCGAGGCGCTGGATCTGTCCGTTCCGGCGGTGAAGAGCAGGTTGCTCCGGGCCCGCCTGCAGTTACGGGAACGCCTGACGAAGGTATTCAAGCGAAAGGGAGACGACGCGCTTGCTTACATGTAAAGAATTCTTGACGGAATTGAATGCTTTTCTTGACGAGGAGACGGATGCGCTGCTGCGGGTGCAGCTTGAAAAGCACATCAATGAGTGTCCAAACTGCTGGGTGGTAGTGGACACGTGCAAGAAGACGATGAAGGTCTTCAAGGGTACGGAGCCGCAGCCGATTCCGCGCGAGGTGGAGGGCCGGCTGCTTGAGGCGCTGCGCCGGCGGATGGAAGCCCGGCGGGGAGGGGAGTGTTGAGGGGGGGATGGGGCCTCGGGTCCGCTAGCTACTGATTCCGGCGAGGAGAGAGAAGGTTTCGAGGTGGCCGCGGTCGGCGAGGGCGGCTTCGATCTGCGGCAGTTTCCCTGAGTAAGCGGGGAACTCGATCGCGGTCTCCGTGCCGCGATGGAACAGTGCGGGATTGACGGGGAAGTCAAAGGCGGCGAGCGTTTCGAGGGAGTCTTCGAGATCGTGGGCGGGCACGGTCAGCCGGACCAGGATCAACTCTCCGTCGGATCCCCGGAGGACACGGTGGGCAGGCATGAGGCAACTCCTTTAGCACTTTTTAGCGTGGTTGCAATTTGGCAGGCTGGCGTGTTGAGCAAACCCTAAATCAATCCACGTTCTCTCTGAACCTACCATTGCGGGTGCGGGCGGGCAAGTAAATTTCGGGGTTGTGAGTTTTTCTCAAAGAATGGCGGGGGATTCCGATGAGACTTTTGTGACGCCTGAAAACATATCTCCATGGTCTCCTAACATCGCAATGCGAACCCGCCAATTGCTCTCCAAGTTACCGCTGAACCGCCGAATGTGGCTCGCGGTTGGGCTGTTAACGCTGCCGGTCATGGCGTCCCTCTATTTCGTAGTTTCTGCTTTGCAGAAGGACATCAACTTCGCGGCTCGGGAACGGGCGGGCGTGGTTGAGGCCGGTCCGCTCTTGAAAAAGGTGATAGCGGGCGGCAAGGATGCCGGGGACGCCCAGACGAAGTTGCGCCGGTTGATGGATGACAGCTTTCTCATCCTCGACCCGGATCTGGATGCGTATAACCTGATGGACGCGGTGGGTTTGCTGCTGCCGCAGTTGGCGGTCAAGCCGGATTCGGCGGATTTGCTGGCCAGCCTGATGCGATCGGTCAAGGCATCGTTGGAGGAGGACAAGGACTTCAACGGTGTTACGCCCTCGATGCAGGAGCGCTTGCCCCCGATTTTGCAGGCTTTAGAGAAGTCGTTGAGCGAACGCCCGTTGGATTCGAGGAATGTGGAGTTAAAGATGAGCAAGCTGGCCGAGGTGGGGCTGGCGGAACTGGATGTGATGCTGGGTATGCGGCAGAAGGCGTACCGGGAGAAGATTCTGTTTGCGAGTGTGACGATCTTCTTCTTCTACATTCTCGGGGTGTTCATAGCGGTTCAGGTTCCGATCAGCATCACGGCGGAGATAGGCATGGCGGCGCAGGCGCTGCACGGCGGAGCCTTGCAGATGCAGTCGACGGCGGATTCGGTGGCGGGTATCAGCGCGGGGATCTCCTCGGGCGCATCCGAGCAGGCATCGTCGGTCGAAGAGATTGCGGCGATGATGCAGGAGACGCGGGACCGGGCGCACCGCGAGCGGGAAGAGACGGCGAGCATTGCGCGGAGCATCGCCGGTTTGTCGAAGGAGATCACGCAGGGCAATGACGCGGTGTCGCAGTTGCATGCGGCGATGCAGCAGATTCAGAACGCTTCGGAACGGGTTCGCGGCGCGGTGAGCATTATCGGCCAGATTGCGTTTCAGACCAATCTGCTGGCCTTGAATGCGGCGATTGAAGCGGCGCGGGCTGGTGAGCACGGTTTGGGCTTTGCGGTGGTGGCGGATGAGGTGCGGGTACTGGCGCGGCGCTGCGCGTCGGCCGCTGAGGATACCGACACGATTATGCTCGAAGCCAAGGCGAGCGCAACGGAGGGAGCCGCGCGCACTGACCAGGTGGCGCAGGCGTTTCTTGACATTCTGAAAGGCTCGAAGGCGATTGATAGTTCGGCGGCTCTGCTGAGCCAGGGAGCGATTGACCGGACGGCTTCGATGGATCAGATTGCCACGGCGCTGCAGGGCGTATCGACGGTGGTGCAGAAGAACGCCGAGGCTAACCACGGCGCGGCCATGGCGACCGATCAACTCCGCGGCGAGATTGTCACGATGACCACGGTCGTAGAGAAGCTTGACTCGCTGCTAGGCCGGAGATCCTAGTCGAACCATCGCAGGGAACCACTTCCGGCAGTGATATGCTGCCGGAAGTGGTTTTTCTGTTTGTAGCGGGCGGATGGCGGACTTGGTGTTCGCGGGATACGGGTGGCGGAGGTCGCGTTCTGTGATATAAAATTTCAGAATGCAGCATCGATTTCGCGGAGTTTTTCCCATCCTGTGCACCACTTTTGATGAGAGCGGGCAGGTTGATTACGCCAGTCAGGCTCGTTTGGTCCACTATCTGCTCGGGCAGGGGGCGCACGGACTGGGTCTGTTCGGTAACGCCAGCGAAGGGTATACGCTGTCGACCGAAGAGCGGGTTGCGCTGATGCGACTGATCCGGCGCGAGGCGGGTCCGCGGGTGCCGTTGATTGCCTCCTCCGGGCACACGGGCACCGATGCCGCCGTGGCGCTGTCGAAGGAGATGGAGGAGCTGGGGGCGGACGCGCTGATGATCCTGCCGCCGTACTATCTGAAGACCGATGGCGATGGGCTGATGCACTACTTTGGTGAGATTTCGCGCGCCGTATCGATACCCATCATGGTGCAGGATGCGCCGCTGCTGACGCAGGTGCCGCTGCCGGTGCCGCTGCTGGCGCGGATGGGGCGGGAGTTGGAGCACGTGCAGTTGGTTAAGGTGGAGGCCCCGCCGACGGCGCCGAAGACTTCGACGCTGCATGCGGCGGCGGGCGACACGTTGACCTTGTTTGGCGGGCTCAACTGTCAGTTTTTTATTGAGGAGTATCAGCGGGGCGCCCGCGGGCAGATGCCGGGCAGCGATCTGACGCGGGAGTTGGTGACGATCTGGGACCGTCTCGAAGGGAACGACCTGACCGGGGCGTGGCAGGAGTTTGAGCGGATTCTGCCGCTGCTGCGTTTTGAGCTGCAGCCGGGGATGGGGGTTTCGGCGATGAAGCACAACCTGGTGGCGGAGGGGGTCATTGCCTCGGCGCGGGTGCGGCATCCGACCGCCTCGCTTGATCCGGTATCGCTGGCCGAGTTGCGGTTCCTGCGGGAGCGTATCCGGGCGGGCTTGAAGGTCTGACGATGTCCTCCTGGCGCTGGGCAATCGCCGTTCTGTTGTTTCTTTCGACGGTCATTAACTATGTCGACCGGCAGACGCTATCGGTGTTGGCTCCATCGCTGACGAAGGAGTTGGGGATCTCTGACCAGCAGTATGCGAATATCCTGACGGCGTTTCTGGTGGCGTATACGGTGATGTACGCCGGTTCGGGTTTTCTGGTGGACCGGTGGGGTACCCGTTTTTCCCTCGGGAGTTTCATGGTCTGGTGGAGCGCGGCCAACAGCCTGCATGCTTTCGTGCAGGGTGCGTGGTCGCTGGGGGCGTTCCGGTTTCTGCTGGGGGCGGGGGAGAGCGGCAACTTCATGGCGGCGTTCAAGGGGGTATCCGAGTGGTACGCACCCAAGGACCGGGCCTTCATTCATGGCATGATTCAGGCGGGGGCGAGCGTGGGGGCGGTGGTGGCGCCGCCGGTAGTGACGCTGCTGGCGCTGCATTATGGCTGGCGGATGGCGTTTGTGGCCACGGGCGCGTTGGGGCTGGTCTGGTTGATTCCCTGGATTCTGGTCACGCGGCACGCCGAGGCGCTGCCGCTGCCGGCGGGCCCGCGGCGGCGGTGGACGGAGATGCTGCGCTACCGTCAGACGTGGGGTCTGCTGGCGGCGCGTTTTTTGTCGGATCCGGTGTGGTGGTTTTATCTGTTCTGGCTGCCGAAGTATTTGGTGGACCAGCGGGGCTTCACGGTGGCGGAGATGGGGATGCTGGCGTGGATGCCGTATCTGACGGCGGACGCTGGCAGTCTGGCCGGGGGGTGGCTATCGGGGCAGTTAGTGCGCCGGGGTTGGAGTCCGGTGGAGGCGCGCCTGCGGTGGATGCTGCCGTTCGCGGCGCTGATGCCATTGTCGATGGCGGTGGGTTTTGTGGAGAGCCGGACGGTGGCGCTGGCGCTGATTTGCGTGGTGACGTTTGCGCACATGGGCTGGAAGACGAACCAAGCGACGTTGACCAACGACATCTATCCGCGAGAGGTGGTGGGGGTGGTATCGGGGCTGCTGGCGTTTGGCAACGGCTTAGGCGGAACGATTTTTACGGCGCTGACCGGCTGGATGGTCGTGCAGTTCAGCTACGCGAGCGTTTTCGTTTTGATGGGCTTGCTCCATCCGGTCTCCTACCTGCTCGTGCGGTGGCTGGTGCGGACACCGCTGCAAACGACGCAATCATTGCATCCTTAGCGCGGTAGATATGTTTCCGCAGGCACTCCCGGGCGCGCTCCACCTGTTTGGCTTTGAGCGCCGCGACAATTTCTTCGTGTTCGAACTGCTCCTGGGTGAACCGGGCCAGCCATTCTTTACCCTGAAACGGGCTTTCGAGCGAGGTTTCCGTTTTGCGGCTTTCCGAGGCGTGGATGCGGGCGATAGTCAGATGGGCATTCAGGCCGGCGTAGACCTCTTCGAGGCGTTTATTGCGCGATGCCTGCAGCAGTGTCTGATGGAGGTCGCTATTCGCTTGCTCGTGTTTGCGGAGCGCCTCTTCGTCGTGGACCGGTTGGCGCAGCAGGGCCAGCAGTTCGTCGAACTCCTGGGCGATGGCGCGGGACATACGCGGGATGGCCAACTCCGCAGCGAGGCACTCGAGGGCGCAGCGGACTTCGAAGGTCGATTGGATATCTTCGACCGTCAGAGTGGCGACGAAGGTTCCGGAGCGGGGCCGGATTTCGACGAGGCCCTCGGTGCAGAGACGCTGAACCGAGTGGCGTACCGGGGTGAGGGAGACGCCGAGTTTGAGGGCGATGTCTTCGACCTGCAAGCGCTCGCCTGGCTTGAAGCCGCGCGAGAGAATGGCATCGCGCAGCGCCTCATACACCTCATCGGTAGCGCGTTTTCGGGTAAGTCGGCGAAGTTTCATTCGGTGAATCCCTTCATTATTAACTTTTTGGAGAGCTTATGCGCATTGAGAAGATCACTGCAATCCCAGTCCGGGTGCCGCGTGACGGGCGGGCGACCCGCGGGTTGGCGGGAACGCCGACCGGGGTGAGTGGAGAGGGCCGGTACCGCTGGTCGACCGCGTACCCGGTGCTCTATCCGGTGGATTTCGAGACGGCGCTCGTGCGGGTGGACCTTGAGAACGGGATGACCGGGTGGGGGGAGGCGCAGGCGCCGCTGGCGCCGGAGGTGGCCTGCACGATTATCGAAGTGCTGTTTACGCCGCTACTGACCGGCCGCTGGTTCGCGGGCAAGCCGGGAGAGATTGGCGAGATTCGGGAGCTGCTTTACAACACGATGCGCGTCCGAGGGCAGACGGGCGGATATCAGTTGGACGCGATGGCGGGCATCGATCTGGCGCTGTGGGATCTGGCGGGACAGCTGGCGGGCCGGCCGGTGGCCGGGATGCTGGGCAGTGTGCGGCGGCGTGTGCCGGCGTATGTCTCCGGGGTGGCGGGGGCGACCGACGGGGAGCGGTTGGCGTTTGTCGGCGAGCACGTCGAGCGAGGATTCCGGCTGTTCAAGTTGTATCTTGAAGAGTCCTGGTCGGAGTTGGAACGCCGTTTGCGGCTCTACCAGAGCGAGTTCCCGGGGGTGCGTTTCGCCGTGGACGCGCTGTGGCATCTGCCGGAGGGTGCCGGGCAGGATCTGGATCTGGAGTGGATGGAGTGTCCGTTTCCGCCGGAGGAAATTGAGGCGCACGAGCGGTGGGTGGCCGGGGCGCGTGCGCCGCTTGCGGTGGGGGAGAGCTACCGGACGCGGTATGAGTTGCGGCCCCTGCAGGGGCTGGCGGGGGTGCTGCAGCCGGATCTGGGGCGGTGCGGGATCACGGAGTCGGTGGCGATTGGCCGGCTGGCTAAGCGACTGGTGCCGCATGTCAGCATTGCGCTGGCGCCGCAGATTCTGGCGGCGGTGCATTTAGCGGCGGCGCTGCCGAATAGCGGGTTGTGCGAGTACAACCCGCGGGTTCTCGAGGTAGCCAACCGGTTTCTGGCCGAGCCGATTGCCCTGGACGGGGCCAGTTACGTGCTGCCGGAGCGGCCGGGGTTGGGGGTGGTTTTCAATCGGGAGGGTCCGGCCGGAGCATGGACCGTCGGGGCAAGGACAGGCTGATGGTTACGGTCGGGTCGCCGGGGGTGAGGCGTTTGCGGTTGCCTGTCGCAGCCGGCGTGGGGATGGCTTCGGGAATGAGGGGTTCCGTGCGGTAGCGCGTTCCAGGGTGGAGCGGTTGACCGTACACGATCCCGCTGAGCGAGGTTGTCTCAACCGGGGCGACCATCCCTGTACCGGGAAACGGAGCGCACGGTGGGGTGCGGCCGATGCCGAAGCTTTCTTGCGGGGGAGCGACGATGACATCGAGGACGAGGCAGCCGGGCAGCCCTGCAGATGAAGACAGCGTGCCCGAGGCACGATAGGGCGGCGGTAGGCCTCCCGTAGCGAACCAGTCCTTTGGCACAGAGCAAGGCGCCGCGGGGCGGCGGGACGCGGTGCAGGACCGGCAGACCAGATGAGCTACCGGCATTCGCTGCAATTTCAAGGAACAGGACGAGGGGCGGGGACAGTCATACGGCGGTGTGGAAACGTCGCACGGCGTTGGCACGCTTCGGCAAAAGTCTCGAAGTCTCCGTTTCGGATCGCCCGAGGAGGCGAAGTTGGGGAAGCCGACCGGGATGGGTGTCACCCGCAGTACGGCAAATCGGGTACGGGGCTGAATCGGCGAGGCCGCAAGGGCTATTGTAGAAGGGAGAGTGCCGGTGAAAAAGTCGTTCCACAGTTTGCATGTCCTCCGGGCTGGTTTTGCCGTAATTCTGATCCTGCTGGCGACGTCGGCGTGGGAGGCCCTGCAGTTACAATCGGCGGGCGACTCGGCGCAGCAGGCCGCCTACCACCGTTATATCGAGAGGGAAGACGCGGTTGCGGCGTTGCGGCGGGTGGTGTGGCAGGGAGGAATCAGTTCCCGCGACTACTTCATTTCGCCCGATGCGGTCGGCCAGCGGCAGCTATCGCGCAGCGTGGACGAGTTGGCGGCGCAGGGTCAGCAGGCGGTTGGGAGACTTCTCGAACTGGACCGGGATCTGGTGGCGTCGTTGCGGCTGGAGGAGGTGTTCCAGGTGTGGCTGGACGAAGTTCGCGAGGCGCCGGGCAAGCCCAAAAGTTACATTGCCGAGGTTCTGGTGCCGCGCCGGCTGGCGGTGTTTACGCTGATTGAAGAGTTTCGCAACAAGCGGCGTAAGGAGTTGACGGAGGCGCAGGATCGGTATCTGGCGGAGCGATTAGCGGCCTCGCGTCTGTTGGTGATTCTGCTGGCTGCCTCGCTGACGGTTGGTGTGGGGGTGACCTTTTTCACGTTGCGGATTGCAGGCCGGAATGAGCGGGAACGGCAGACTCATTCGCAGGAGTTGGAGCATCTTTCGGCTCGATTGCTGGAGGTTCAGGAGGAGGAGCGGCGCTCGCTGTCGCGGGAGCTTCACGATGAGGTTGGGCAGTCCCTGACGGCGCTGCGGATGGAGATCTCCCACGCGATGTCCCTGCTGGCGGGCGGGGAGGCGCGCACGCGGCTCCGTCGCGCGCGGGAACTCGCCGAACGGACCGTACGGATGGTGCGGGATATCTCGCTGCTGCTGCGGCCGAGCCTGCTTGACGATCTTGGGCTGGGGGCGGCTTTGCAGTGGCAGTTGGAAGATTTTGGCCGCCGTTCGGGGATCCGTACGGAGTTTACGGGTGCGGATGTGGGGGAAGATCTGTCGGATGAGGCGAAGACCTGCGTGTTCCGCATTGCGCAGGAGACGCTGCACAACTGTGAGAAGTACTCACGGGCGTCCCTGGTGCGGGTGTTGCTGGGTCAGGAGGGAAGCCAGCTGCAGTTGGAAGTAGTGGACGACGGGGTGGGTATTTCCTTGAGCGAGCGCGGGCTTCCCCGGCAGGGGACGGGCATTGTGGGGATTAAGGAGCGGGCGCAGAAACTGGGGGGGAGCGTCGTGGTAGAGTCGCGACCCGGGGCGGGAACCCGCATTCTGGTGCGGATCCCCGTAGAGGCCGCTCGCCGGGCGGAGGTTTATTCGTGATGCTGCTGCGGATTCTGCTGGCCGACGACCATGCTTTGGTGCGGCAAGGTCTGCGCCGGATCCTGGAGACCCATCCGGGCCTGCAGGTGGTGGCCGAGGCCAGCAGTGGGGTGGAGGCTGTGGATCTGGCGCATAGCCATGGGCTGGATCTGGCTTTACTGGACGTTGGTATGAAGGGGTTGAACGGATTGGAAGCGTTGACCCAACTGCGGCGGAGCTTTCCGCGGCTGGCGGTGGTGATGCTGAGCATGCATGCCGATGAACGATACGTGCTGCGGGCGGTGCGCGAGGGCGCCAACGGGTATGTGCTCAAGGACTGCGTGGAGGAGGAGTTGATCACGGCGATTCTGGAGGTCCGTCGCGGGCGTCGCTTTTTCAGTCCCGAGGTTGACCGTTTTCTCCGGTTGCGGCGGCCCGAGGATGGCGTCGAAGATCGCTACGAGCGACTGACCGACCGGGAGCGGCACATCTACCAGCTTCTGGCCGAAGGCAACAGCAATAAGGAGATCGCCTTTCAGTTGAGTCTCAGTCCGCATACGGTGGAGACGCACCGGGCGCGGATCATGGAGAAGATGGGGTTGCGCAGTGCGGCGGAACTGGTGCTGAGCGCGGTGCGGCGGGGAATCGTGTCCTGATCTTAATGTTTCTTTACAGAAAAGGCGGTATGGACGGCGTAACTTTTTGTTCGCTATCGTTATGGAATGCGTTTTGAGCTGAGGCCTGATACCGTCCGCCCGCTTGCGGTCAACCCGAACCCGCGGCGTTTCGCGCACAGCTTGAGTGTGTTTTTCCCCGCTTATAACGATGCGCCCTCGCTGCCCGCGCTGATCGGCAAGACGTTTCAGGTGCTGGGCGAGTTGGTGGACGATTTTGAAGTGATCGTGGTCAACGATGGCAGCGCGGATGACACGGGCGAGGTACTGGCGCAGTTGCAGCAGCAGCACGGTCCGCTGCTGCGGGTGATTACGCATCCGGAGAACCGGGGATACGGCGGGGCGCTGCGGACGGGATTTGGCGCCGCGACCAAGGACTTCATCTTCTACACCGATGGAGACGGGCAGTACGATGTCGGGGATCTGGGTCCGCTGCTTGAGGTGGTGGGGCCGGCGGTGGGGCTGGTGAACGGGTACAAAATCGCCCGGCAGGATCCGTGGCACCGGAAGGTGATCGGGGCGGTGTATAACCAGTTTGCCCGGTTTCTGTTTGGGGTCCGGCTGCGCGATATCGATTGTGACTTCCGGATTTTTCGCCGTTCGCTGCTTGAGAAAAAGCCGCTGCGTTCGTCGAGCGGGACGATATGCGTGGAGTTGGTGAAGCTGCTCGAACGTTCTGGGATGGAGGTGGTGGAGCTGCCGGTGCGGCACTATCCTCGCCTGTACGGGCGGTCGCAGTTTTTTCGGGTGAAGTCGCTGGCGACCACCTTCGTGCAGTTGTGCCGGCTCTACTTTACCCGTTAGGGAAGGGCAAAGGCGTGATAAAGGCCGCCCGAGGGCGCTTTGCTTTTGCCGCCGCCGGCGGCGATGACCACGTACTGCTTGCCATTGACGCTGTAAGTGGCGGGGGTGGCGTTGCCGCCGGCCGAAAGCGTCGTCTTCCAAAGTAACTTGCCGGTGTCTTTGTCGAAGGCGCGGAACTGACGGTCGTGGTTGGTGGCGCCGATGAAGAGCAGACCGCCTGCGGTGACGAGCGGCCCGCCGTAGTTTTCCGTGCCCGTGGTTTTGTCGGCCAGTTCGGGGAACTCGCCGAAGGGCTGGCGCCAGGCGTACTCGCCGGTGTTGAGATTGATGGCGTTGAGGGTGCCCCAGGGCGGTTTGACGGCGGGGTAGCCGTCGGGGTCGAGGAACTTGTTGTAGCCGTCGGTCTGGTAGGCCTGTTCGATTAGCGTGTTGGCGGCGACGGCGGTGGCGGCGGCATCCTTGCCGGTTACCAGGTAATCGAGAATGGCTTCCTGCTGCGCGGCGTTCAGATGGCCGAAGCCGGGCATGCGGCCCTGGCCTTTGGCGATGATGCGGGCGTGGTCGGCGCGTTTGGCGGGATCGAGTTTGGCCAGTTGCGGGAACTCGGGGGGGCTGCCGGCGCGGTCTTCGCGGTGGCAGGCGGCGCAGTTCTGGATGTAGAGAGTACGGGCGGAGGTGACGCCTTTGGCCGCGGGGCGGGGGACGAGGCGGAGGATCCAGGGCATCTCGTTGGCGTTGACGTAGAGGAGGCCTGTGGAGGGGTCAAAGGCGGCGCCACCCCATTCGCCGCCGCCGTCGAAGCCGGGGAAGACGACGGTGCCTTCTTTGCTGGGCGGGGTGAACTGGGGGCCGCTGCGGATCTGCCGGAAGCGGGCTTTGGCGACCGGGTGGGGGATCATCTCTTCGGTAAGCTGCTGGCGGGAGAAGGGCGCGGGGCGGAGCGGCAGCACCTGTTGGCGCGCGAGTTTTTCGCCTTCGACGTCGCTATCGGGGGTGTCGACGGTGGTGAGCGGGAAGAGGCTTTCGCCGGTTTCGCGGTGGAAGACGAAGACGTGGCCGGACTTGGTGATTTGGGCGACGGCGTCGATGGATTTGCCGTTGCGTTGGAGGATGACGAGGGTGGGCGGGGCGGGGAGGTCGCGGTCCCAGACGTCGTGTTTGACGAACTGGAAGTGCCATTTGCGCTGGCCGGTGGCGGCGTCGAGGGCGAGGAGGCAGTTGGCGTAGAGATTGTTGCCGTGGCGGTTGGCGCCGTAGAAGTCGAAGGAGGCCGAACCGGTGGGGGCGTAGACGATGCCGCGTTTTTCATCGAGGGCGAGTCCGGGCCAGGAGTTGGTGCCGCCGGCGTAGGTCCATGCGTCTTTGGGCCAGGTTTCGTAGCCGGGTTCGCCGGGGCGGGGGAGGGTATGGAAGGTCCAGCGGATGGCGCCGGTGCGGACATCGTAGGCGCGGATGTCGCCCGGTGCGGAGGGCAGGCCTTCGGGCACGAGCGAGCCTTGGATGAGCATGTCTTTGTAGAGGATGCCGGGGGTGGGCGCGGAGATGGAGACCTGTTCGGGGTCGCGGCCGAGGCCTTCGCGGAGGTCGACGCGGCCGTTTTTGCCAAAGCTGGGGATGGGCTGGCCGGTGGTGGGGTTCAGGGCGAAGAGCCAGTTGCGCCACGTGAAGAACAGGCGGCGTTGCTTGCCTTCCTGCCACATGACGAGACCGCGGTTACGACCGCGGGCGGGTTTGCCTTCGCTGGGGTCGAACTGCCAGAGGGGTTGGCCGGTGGCGGCGTTGAGGGCGAAGACCTTTTGTTTGGCGGAGGTGCCGTAGAGGACGCCTTCGATGATGAGGGGATTGCATTGAATCTCGGTGCCCTTTTCGGCGTCGCCGGTGTCGTAGGTCCAGGCGGGCTGTAGTTTGGCGACGTTGGCTTTGTTGATCTGTTGGAGATTGGAGAAGCCGGTTTGGGCGGGTCCGCCGCGGTAGGTTCGCCAGTCGGGTTGGGCGAGCAGGAGGCAGGGGAGGAGCCAGAGGGCGATGCGCATGACCCTATCATATGGAAAACGGCGGCGATGTGCTTTCCTTCCTGTGTTAGCCAGCAGATTATGCTAAGTGCTACACGCGCCCTGCGTATCTCCGGCTTACTTGCCGTGGTATCGTCTCTCCCCGGGCAGACAGATGGTGCCTTGACCACGCAGCAGATCTTTGAACGTGCATCGGGTTCAGTCGCGGTCGTGCTGGCGGGCAGCCAGACCGCCGAGGGATTGGGGGGCATCGGGACGGCGGTGGTGGTTTCGGGACAACGGCGTTCTGCTCACGGCCTGGCATGTGGTGCGGAATGCGCGCTCCTTACAGGTCCGCTTTCGGAACGGCGAGGTTTTTGACAACGTGCAACTCCTGGGGGTAGATAGCCGACGGGACGTAGCGGCTATTCGGATTGCCGCTTCCCGTTTCCCGGTGCAGCCCGTGGCCGATGCGGGAAAAGTGACCTCCGGCGATCCGGTGACGCTGATTGCGAATCCAGCCGGTTTGCCGTGGTCCGTCTCGAACGGCGTGGTTTCGGGGGTGCGCGCCGCCGATGAACTGCCGGGAGCCGGGACAGGATACCGGCTGATGCAGTTTACCGCCCCCGCCTCGCCCGGTTCGAGCGGCGGCGTGCTGTTTGATCGGAAGGGAGCGGCGGTGGCGCTGGTGGTGGCAGCGCTTCCGCAGGGCCAAAATCTGAACTTCGGTGTGCCTCTCGATGCCGTCATCGGTCTGGCCGATGCTGCGCCGTCGAAGAATTTTGCGAATGGAGCGGACTTATCCCTCCCGAATCAGAAACCGGTGGAGAGAGCGGCTGGCCCGTCGACGCCCAAGGCCAGTTTGGATGCGCCGGAGCGTTCTAACCGGCTCAATCTCGCCAAAGATCCGGCGACGATCCTGCAGAGCTTCAAAACAATGTATGTCGATGCCGAGGGCGCACAACACTTCAATGGGCGCCTGCTCCAGGCGGAGTTGGGGCGGCAAGAAGATTTCGGCTCTTTAAACATCCGGATGGTCGATGACGCCAGGCTCGCCGATGTAGTGTTCGAGGTCCGGTCCGTTTTTGCCTGGGAATTCCCCTTTGTTCTCCGTCACCAGAACACGAGCGTCGTGTTGCTGTCCGGCAAAGGGCGCGGTCCTTTTTCTGGACCGGCAGGGGCGGCGAGCGTCGCCAAGAAGTTTGTGAAGCTGGCGCAGCCCCATCGCGTGAAGAAGAACTGATGCGGACTTGGTCACCCGCGCCGTAACTGCGCCCGCAGCCGCAGCCACACCGGCAGCTTGGTCCACAACGCCACAAAGAGCCGGTACTTCCAATCGGGCACCACGTAGAGCTTGCTCAGATTCCGTAGCGACTCCCCAACGACGAACCCGGCGTCCAGCCACATCCAGCGCGGATGCTTCGCCCGGTCGACGCCCATCACATCGTGGAACTCCGTGTAGGTGAATCCGGGGCAGAGCGCCTGCACCGTCACCCCGGTGCCTTGCAGCTCCAGCCAAAGCCCTTCGCTGAACGCGTTCATCCAGGCCTTCGTCGCGCAGTAACTCACGTTGTTGGCCGACCGCGCAAAACCGGCCACCGAACTGACATTGACAATGGCCCCGCCTCCCCGCCGGATCATCCCCGGCAGCACCGCCCGCGTCAAGCGTACCGTCGCCAGCACATGCAGCCGGTGCATCACCATCTGGGCGTCCAGCGCCGTTTCCGCGAACCGGCCCTGCGTACCGAAGCCGGCGTTATTGACGAGCAGGGCGATGTCGTCGCGGCTTTCGAGGTGCGCCGCCAGCCGCTCTACCTCCGCCTCGACGCTCAGGTCCGCTACCCAGCGCTCCCCTGCGATCGCCTCGAGACGGTCCGACCGGCGGGCCACCACGATCAGTTCGTATCCCTGCTCCCGCAACTGCCGCGCGAACTCGGCGCCCAAGCCGGCCGAGGCGCCGGTGACGACGGCCACCCGCTTCATCGCAATACTCTCATTGCAACAGCCGCAGGGCCGCCTGGATGCCGCCGGCCTTCTGCAGGCCGGGGACGAAGCAGTTGGCGATCATCTCCTCATCGGTTCCGCGAAACGCGCCCAACGGGGCGTCCAGCTTCACTGGCTGTTCCAGCACCGCGGCGGCGAAGGTCGCCAGCACGGCGGCCTTGCCCGCGGCCTTGATCGTGATCGTGGTGTCGCCCTGCTGCCGCAGCCAGGCGACGGCGTTGATGATGTCCTGCACGCGCCGGGCGTCGTCGCTGCGGTTGAAAGTGAGATAGTAGCGGGTTTCAAGCGCCGCGGCCGGGGAGTCGGGTCGCAGGTCGATCCGCAGTTGGCTGCGTCCATCGCCGGGGCCGGCCGCGCCGATGGCGAGCACGGCGCCGCCTTTGCCTTTCGCGAAGGCCCCGGGCGCGGCTTCCACCCGCTGCGGCCATTGCACCCCGAGCGCCACGGCGAGCCGCTCGCGGAGGACCTTGACGTCCCGCTCGGCGGCGTTCTGCGCGTTGGCCGCCTTGATCCACTGCGCGAACAGGCCTTTGAGGTCCAGGGCGTTCGGTGGCAGGGGCCGGCCGTGAAAGACGAGCATATCCTGCAGTTTTTCCTGCCGGATGCGCTTTTCGCGGAGCTTGCTCAGGTCCGTTTCGCCGAGGACGTGCTTGCCGAAAAACTGGTAGACCTGCTCCCGGCTCGCTTTGTTGTAGTTGTGCGGCGCGTCGATCTGCACGGTCTCGACCTGCGAGCCGGCATCGTACAGATCGTAGAGCTTCTTCATGGCGGGATACTCCTCCCGCGGGGTATTGCGGGTCCAGTCGCCGGTGGCGGCCACCATCAGCATGGGCTTAGGCGCCATGAGCGCCGCGATCTCGACGTTGTTGGTGCCAACGCGGAGGCTCGGGGCGTTCTCGCAGGGGGAGCCGCCCTGCATGATCAGCGAGATCATGTTCACCGGGGCGGACCACTTGGGGCGGTCGTCTACGGCGCAGAGCATAAAGGTCTGCGTGCCGCCGCCGGATTCGCCGGTGACAAGCAGCCGGTTTTTATCGACATCGGGCAGCGACTCGAGAAAGTCGAGCGCCCGGACCGAGTTCCAGGTCTGCAGACCGAGCGGGCCGAAGCTCCAGAGTTGCTCGCGTGGCGTGGTGCCGAAGACGTGCGGCAATTGCACGGTGTCGTTGTAGCCGATCATGTCGTAGGCGAAGACGACGTAGCCCTGCCGCGCATGGTTGATGCCGCGCGAGGGCACCGAGAAGAGTTCGTCGTCGGCCAGGCGGCCATACTGCGCGTGCCCGTGGGGCGCCAGCATGCCGGGGAACGGGCCCTTCTTGCCGACGGGGCGGTAGAGATTACCCGCCAGATAGAAGCCGGGCAACGTTTCAATATAGACCTTTTCGATCGAGTAGTCGGCGTAGGTGATGCGGCCGAAAACCTGCGCGTTGAGCGGATTGCGGACGGGGAAGGGAAGTAGCCCGGCGGCCGAGAGCACCTGCTTCTGCAGGCCGGCCCGGCGGGCCTTCCATTCCTCGAGCGTGGCGAACGACGGGGCGGTGAACTTTGTATCCGTCGTTGGAATCTGGGCGAACAGGGCGATAGCGGATGCGGCTGCCAGGAGAAGTCTCACCATAAGATACTGCCACAGGCCGCCGCGGCCTGCTTGGGCCGACCGGTGAATTCTACCCTATTTGATAGACTCACCTTTATGTTTCGTCTCGCTCTCTCGCTGGTTCTTGCGGCTTCCGCTGCGCTCGCTCAAAACTCCGCCATGCAGGGGGTGGTAACCGACGCTTCAAAGGCCGCCATCTCCGGCGCCACCGTCACCATCACCAATCTCGCCACGCAGACCGCCCGCACGGCCACGACCAACGCCGAGGGCATCTACACCGTTCCCCTGCTGCCTCCGGGCGCCTACCGCGTCGAGGCTTCGAGCGCCGGCTTCGCCCCGCAGAAGGTGAACGAAGTACGCCTGGAGACCGGGCAGACCGCCCGCCTCGACTTCGAACTCAAGCCCGGCTCGGTGGTCGAATCGATCAACGTTTCGGCCTCGGCCGTACTGATTAACTCGGAGACGAGCGAAGTGGGCCAGGTGATCGACTCCAAGCGTATTCTCGAGATGCCGCTCAACGGCCGGAACTACCTGCAGCTGGCTCTGTTCACCACCGGAGTGCTGCCCGGTGGCAATCTCGCGGCCGGCTCCCGCGCACGCACCGAAGGCGCCTTCGCCGCGGTGGGCATGCAGATTGCGCAAAACAATGTGCTCCTCGACGGCAACGACAACTCTTCGCGCACCTCTGGCGGCCAACTCGGCTTTGAAGCGCAGGCCGTCAAGCCGCCCGTCGATGCCGTCACCGAATTCAAGGTTGTTACCAACAACATGAGCGCCGAGTACGGCTACCGCGCCGGCGCCAAGGTGCTCGTCTCCACCAAGTCCGGCACCAACGAACTCCACGGCTCTGTTTACGAGTTCCTCCGCAACGAAAAGCTCGACGGCGCCAACTTCTTCGCCAACGCCTCCGGGGCGAAGAAACCCACCTACCGGCAGAACCAGTTCGGCGCCACGCTCGGCGGCCCGGCGATCAAGAACCGCACCTTCTTCTTCGGCTCCTACCAGGGGACCCGCATCCGCACCGGCCGCTCGTTTGTCTCCTCGGTGCCGAGCCGCGATCTTGTCGAGCGCTTCGACTTCAGCCAGCAGCCGGCCATCCGCCGCAACGTCTTCGACCCGCTGACGCTCACCGGCACGGGCGCCACCGCCGCGCGTCTGCAGTTCCCGAACAACGTCATCCCCCGCTCCCGGCTCGATCCCGTGGTCGGTCGGATTCTCTCGCTCTACCCGGTGTCGAACATCCCCGGCCTCGACAACGCCCCGAATAACTACTTCTTCAGCCCTTCAGACTCGGATGACGCCGACCAGTATGACTTCCGCGGCGATCACAATGTGAGCGCCAACCACCGCTTCTTCGCCCGCTTCAGCCGCCGCAACCAGGACCGCCTCGAGAACGGCGTGCTGCCTTTCCCCGCCGCCGGCGGCCAAGGCCAGTCGGTCGTCCTGCGCGGGAACAACCTCGCCAGCTCTCTCACCTCCACGCTCAGTCCCTCGATCTTCAACGATCTGCGCTTCGGGTGGACGCAGTTCAACACGATTCTCGATATCCCTTATGACGCCTGGGATAATCCCAAGCTCGGCATCAAGAACGCCCCGGCCGACTACCTCACCGACGGGTTCAAGAACAACGGCTGGACCCGCTTCTCTCCTTCGGGCTTCGCCGAAATGGGACCGCGCAGCTTCTGGCCCAATGTGAATAACATCAACACCTATCTGTTGAACAACGGCACCGTCATTCAGCGTGGCAAGCACAGCATCAAGTTCGGCGGCGAGTACCGCCACACCAACCAGTTCCGCAACGCCTCCCGCTTCCGCCGCGGGCAGTTCGCCTTTGACGGCCGCTTCACCTCGCAGAGCCCCAACGTGGGCACCAGCCGCGCCAACACGGGCAACGGCTTCGCCGACATGGTCCTCGGCTGGGTCTCCGGCGGCAGCTACGGCACCAACCAGGGCGAGGATATCAACAACAAGTATTGGGGTATTTATGTCCAGGACGACTGGAAGATCTCCCGCACGTTGACCATTAACTTCGGCCTCCGCTACGAGGTCATCTACAAGGCCACGTTCCCCGATCCCGACCGCCAGGGCGTCTCCCGCTACCTCTTCGCGGGCGTCAATGTAGCCAACCTCGCCGACGAGAAGATTACCTTCCCGAAGGCCGGCTCCTGCGACTGCAAGAACGACTTGAATAACTACGCCCCGCGACTTGGCATCGCCTGGAGCCTGAATCCGAAGACGGTGATCCGTTCGGGCGGCGGCTTCTTCTACGGCGAGCCGAACAACCTCGGCACCGATAACGCCAACTTCGTCCCCGGCGCGCCGCGCGCCACCGAAATCGCCATTCAGCAGGCCTTTGAAACCACGAACATCTTTGTACAGCAAGGCTTCCCGCAGATCACCTTCGGCACTACCATCCCGCGCGGGTCCGGTATTTCGGTCTTCCCGGATTTCCGCGAGAACCTGCTCGCCTACCAGTGGTTCTTCGACGTGCAGCGCACCCTGCCGCTCGATATCCTGCTCACCGTGGGCTACAACGGCACCAAAGGCAGTTTCCTCGCCTGGAGCCAGAACATCAATCTGCCCCGGACGCCGTCGGCCACCGTGGCCTCGAATCTCCGCCTGATCCGCCCCGAGTTTAACGCCGTCAGCTATGCGCAGACCGGCCTGAATTCGAGCTATAACTCGCTGGCCGTCAAGCTCGAAAAGCGCTTCGCCAAAGGCTTCACCTTCCTGAGTTCCTTCACGTGGAGCCATAACATCGACTACAACAACGAGGATCTGCTCGACGGCTCAACCGGCGTGGTTACACCGTATGATATGCGCCGCGAACGGGGCAACTCGACGCTCGACCGCCGCCTGGCCTACAACCTCTCCTCGGTGTACGAACTGCCCTTCGGCAAGGGCAAGGGACGCTTGGAATCCGGCGCCGGCAACTGGCTGCTCGGCGGCTGGCAGGTGGGCGCCATCGTCGCGCTCTACTCCGGCATGCCGATTACCCATTCAGTCAACGTGAACAACCAGAACCTGGGCGGCGCCGTGCGCGGCGATTGGGTCCGGAATCCGAACCTGCCCGCCGGCGAGCGCACGATTGACCGCTGGTTCGACCTGACCGCCTTCACCGCCAACGCCCCTGGCACCATCGGCAACGCCGGCCGCAACCTCATCTACGGGCCGGGTACGAAGAACCTGGATCTGATGGTGAGCCGGTCGTTCGCCCTGCCCTGGGAGAACCATTCGCTGCAGTTCCGCGCCGAGGCGTTCAACGCGACCAACACGGCCAACTTCGGAGTACCGAGCACGTCGATCGGTACCCCCGCGGCCGGCCGCATCACTAGCGCCGCCGACCCGCGGCGCGTGCAGTTCGCTCTGAAGTACATGTTCTGAGGAGCTGCCATGCCGCCACGCTTTCTGCTGCTCTTGCTCTGGCTCGCCGCGCCGGTGGCGGGCCGCGTTCTCTTCCGGGCCGATTTTGAAACCGGAGACCTGAGCCAGTGGGCCGCGACCGGCACGCGGGGCCAGAACGCAACGCCGCGCAACGTGCAGGTCGTTTCGGACATTGTTCACGAGGGTCGCTACGCCGTTCGGATGACGATTCATCCGGACGACGTCTTCAACGACCGTCAGCTTCGCGTGCAACTCGGCGGGCCGCGCGTGACCGTTGAGGAGGGGGCGGAGACCTATCTCGGCTTCTCGCTCTATATGCCTGCGGCGGCCCAGGACCGCGACAACTTCTTCTACTGGGAAGGCAACCCGCCGCCGCGCTACAACAACGTGATGACCTGGTGGGTGGAGCCGGGCGCGGGCGGGACTACGCTTATCAAGTACGGCACCGGGAACCTGGGCCGCAACGGGACGCACTGGCAGGCGGAGTTCACGCCCGGCCAGTGGCACCGGCTGGCCATGCACATCCGCTGGTCCGAGGACGAGACCAAGGGCCACGTCCGTCTCTGGTTCGACGGGAAGCTGGTGCTCGATCAGGCGCTGAAGACGAAGGGTCCGGAGGCGGTCTATTTCTGCCAGCCCGGGATCCATCGCAGTCCCCACCGGCCTTCGGTGGATACGATCTACTTCGACAACTTCATCCTGGCCGATACGCTGGCCGAAATCGAAGCCGCGCCCACCACCTTCGCCCTTGCCGGCGACTGGGCCGTCCAGGTGTCCCGCCCCGGCGTGCCCGCCGACACGCTGGCCGTCGCCCCGCCCCTGATCCGCAGCGTCACCGCCGAGAAGCACGATGCGCTGCCCGTGTACAACCCGCAGGCCGGCGGCTGGGCGCGCGGCGCACGGCTCGTCGGGCTGCGCTCGCAGGAGACGACCAGCGCCTATCTGCTCGATCCGGCCAGCTTCGCCCTACGCGCCGGCCCCGCGCCGGACGCCGCGCTGTTCACGGCCGGGGTGGACTATGAGCTTGATCCGGTGTGGGGAACCTTCGGGCGCCTGGCGGGCGGCCGCATCGGCGCCGAGCAGCCCGTCTACGCCACCTATCGCCATGCCGAGATGCGGCTGGACGCGGTGGTGCTGACGGCCGCGGGAACTCTGGCTCTGCGACCTGGCGAGCCGCGCGCCGCCGCTCCCGCGCCCGCCCCGCTCGTCGCCGGCGACCGGTTGCTCGGCAACGTCTTCGTGCCCCGCGCCATCGAACGGCTCACGGCGGACCATCTGTTTCCGATTCTCGAAACCGCTTATCCGGAGCCGCCCCGCGGCGAGCGCCATCCGGTGATCGCACGCCTCGTGCGCCGCCTTGAAGCCGGCGAGCCGCTGCGTATTCTCGCCTGGGGCGATAGCGTTACCGACGCCGGCTACCTGCCCGGCGGGGCCACGCAGCGCTGGCAGGAGCAGTTCGCCGCGCGGCTGCGCCAAAAGTTTCCGCGGGCGCGCATCGAGATGATCACCGAAGCCTGGGGCGGCAGAAACACGAGCAGCTATCTGGCCGAGCCGCCTGGCAGCGCACACAACTATCAGGAGAAGGTGCTGGCGCTGAAGCCGGATCTGATCATCTCCGAATTCGTCAATGACTCGAGCCTTACCCCGGCCCGCGTCGAGGAGCGCTACAGCAAGCTGCTGGCCGACTTCGAGGCGATCGGCGCGGCGTGGATCATTCTGACGCCGCACTACGTGCAGGCGCAGCGGATGAACTTTACGCGCGAGCGGGAGATCGATGACGACCCCCGCCCCTACGTTGCTGGTTTGCGCCAGTTCACCGCCCGGCACGGGGTGCCGCTGGCCGATGCCTCGCTCCGCTACGGGCGACTGTGGCGCCAGGGCATCCCGTACAGCACCCTGCTGTTGAATGCGATCAACCATCCGGATGCGTACGGGATGCGCCTGTTTGCTGATGCCTTACTGGCGTTGTTTCGCTAACCGGGTCTCCGGTTCGAAGCAAATCTTGGAAATCGCCTGGTTGTTCTGATGGATCTCTCCCTTGACGTACTCAATTCCATGTTCCATCAGCAGCCCGGTGGTCTTGTTTTTAAACTTCACCGCTTCCTGAACGTCTGAACGATTGCAGCTGAAACCGCTACCGGCGTGGATTCCGGAAGTCTACCGGCTGCATCAACGCATGGTCGACAACGAAGGCTACGTGGCGCTACACACCAACCGCTACTCGGTTCCGGCGGACTTTATTGGACGCCGCGTGGACGTGCGCGAATTGCGCGAGCGGATCGAGATCGAACTCGACGCCCGCCGTATCGTGACGCATTCTCGCCTGCTGACCACCGATCAACGCGTCACCCTTCGCGAGCACCGTCCGCCACGTGGTAAAGGCCCCAAACGCAGCGATCCGCATCCGGACGAACAAGCGATTCTCCACCCGCCGGGGCCAGATTCCGCGATATCCGCGCCGAGTGAGGTCTCGTGGCGCGCGGCCGCGCCGCGCGGATGAGAACGCCCGCGCGCGTACCCAGGAAAGGACTTATGAGCCTGCGGCGGGGGCAATGAACCAACGCTCGCCGTGCCGTGCCACATGGCAATGGGTGTTTTCGACGTGGTCAACTTGATCCGAGCAGAAGTGGTCAACTCTCCAGAAACCAAT
>JAINDL010000137.1 GCA_019931245.1 Bryobacteraceae bacterium CoA2 C42 | reverse complement strand
CGGCAGGGAGGGGCGAGTTCCTCGCCCGTTGGCGCCGGGCCTGCGCGGCCTGTGCGCTCTTATGGAACACGCGCACAACGGACTCGCTTCGGCCCGTGCGCTCACCGCCATCAGTGAGGCGGAATTGCGCCACGGGCTGGCCCTCCTCCCCCCGGGACGCCGCCACAATGCGCTGCAAGATGCCATCGACGGTATGCTGCAGCCGGATTTCCTCGGGCGGATTCCGCCTTTTGATCCCAACGCCGCGCCGTCCTATGCTGCTATCGCCGCGGATCGCC
This sequence comes from Bryobacteraceae bacterium CoA2 C42, assembly GCA_019931245.1. GTDB lineage: Bacteria > Acidobacteriota > Terriglobia > Bryobacterales > Bryobacteraceae. Next base: position 9,593 of record JAINDL010000137.1, on the reverse strand, counting down.
GCTCCGCCAGCCGCCCCATCCGTCAGTTCGACTGCCAGATCGCCACCATCGCTTGTGCCTGGCAAGCAGCCCCGGCCCCATGACGCTCAACGAACCAGCCGTCAACATGTCCGGTCTCGCTCAACTTACCCCCAAGTTCCCACCGGCATCCAGCAGTGATATCATCGCCGGGTCATGATCCCGGTCCTCCTCTGGTTTCTCTTCCAAGCACCTCCCACCCTGGACTTACCCCGCGTCGACCAAAACCCCTTCACCACCAGCGAAGACATCGCCCTCGGCCAGAAACTCTACAACGGCCGCTGCGCCGGCTGCCACGGCCTCACCGGCGATGGCGGCAAAGGCGCCAATCTCGCCGTCCCCGCCCTGCCCCGCGCCCGCACCGATCTCGCCCTGTACCGCATCGTCCGCTACGGCCTCCCCGAAACCGAAATGCCCGCCACGCTCCTGGCCCCGCAAGAGGTCTGGCAAATCTCCGCCTTCGTTCGCTCCCTCGGCTCCTCGCCGAACCAGGGCGCCAAGGGCGACCCCGCCAAGGGCGAACAACTCGTCCTCGGCACCCGCGGCGGCTGCCTCCAGTGCCACGCCATCGCCCTGCAGGGCGGTCGCATGGGCCCCGCCCTCACCGACATCGGAGCCAAACGCAGCCCCGGCCATCTCCGCCGCAAACTCCTCGAACCGGCTGCCGAAATCACCGAATCCTTCCGTCTTGCCACGGTCGTCACCAAGGCCGGCGCCCGCATCACCGGCGTCCGCCTCAACGAAGATCCCTTCTCCCTCCAACTCCGCGACTTCTCCGACACCATGCATTCCTTTTTCAAGGATCAACTTGCCTCGGTCAACGTCGAACGCCGCACCACCATGCCCTCCTATAAAAACCGGCTCACCGATGCCGAAATCGACGACACTGTTGCCTATCTGCTCTCACTCCGGGGGAACCTGCCATGAAAACACTGCTCCTCGCCCTGCTTGCCGCCGTCACCGGCTGGACGCAAGCCCTCACCTATGAACGCATCCTTCACCCCACCAAAGAACCCGCCAACTGGCTGACTTACTCGGGCAACTATGCCGGCCACCGCCACTCCCCCCTCCAGGAAATCAACGAAACAAACGTCAGCAAGCTCAAAGTAGCCTGGGTCTACCAGACAAACTCGCTCCAGAAGTTCGAAACCTCGCCCATCGTCGTCGATGGCATCATGTACATCTCCGAACCGCCCAGCAACGTTGCCGCCATCGACACCCGCAGCGGCCGCGCCCTCTGGCGCTACCGCCGCCAACTCCCGGACGATCCACGCGTCTGCTGCGGCCAGGTCAATCGCGGCGTTGCCGTCCTCGGCGACCTCGTCTACGTCGGCACCATCGACGCCCACCTGCTCGCCCTTGACGCCCGTACCGGCGCCGTCCGCTGGGACACCGTCGTTGCCGACTACAAACTCGGCTACTCCATCACCGTCGCCCCCCTCGCCGTCAAAGACAAAGTCATCATCGGCGTAGCCGGCGGCGAATATGGCGCCCGCGGCTTCCTCGATGCCTACGACGCCCGCACCGGCAAACCCTCCTGGCGCTTCTGGACCGTCCCCGGACCCGGCGAACCCGGCAACGAAACCTGGAAAGGCGACAGTTGGAAAATGGGTGCCGCCGATACCTGGGTCACCGGCGCCTTCGACCCCGCAACCAATCTCATCTACTGGGGCACCGGCAATCCCGGCCCCGATTGGAACGGCGATGTCCGCCTCGGCGACAATCTCTACTCCGACTCCCTCATCGCCGTCGACGCCGATACCGGCAAACTCAAGTGGCACTTCCAGTTCACCCCCCACGACGTCCACGACTGGGACGCCACCGAAGTCCCCGTCTTAGTCGATGGCGAAGTCCGCGGCGAAAAACGCAAGTTACTCCTCTTCCCCAATCGCAATGCTTTCTATTACGTTCTCGACCGCGTCACCGGCCAGTTCCTCCTCGGCAAGCCCTACGCCAAACAAACGTGGGCCAAGGGCCTCGACGACCGCGGCCGGCCCATCCGCTTCGAAGGCACCACCCCCACGCTCCAGGGCGTCAAGGTCTGGCCTTCGGTCGCCGGCGCCAATAACTGGTACAGCCCCTCTTACTCCCCGCTAACGAATCTCTTCTATGTCGCCGTCCGCGACTCCGGCTCGGTTTATTACACCGGCGAAGCGGTCTACAAGCCCGGCGAACGCTTCGACGGCGGCGGCTACCGCGCCATCGCCGGCGAAGAAGAACAAGGCTTCGTGCGCGCCTATAAACCCGCCACCGGCGACCTCGCCTGGGAGTACAAGCTCCACTCCGCGCCCTGGTCCGGCGTCCTCTCCACGGCTGGAAACCTCGTCTTTGGCGCCACCAACGAAGGCCAGATCTTCGCCCTCAACGCCCGCACCGGCGCCCCCCTCTGGCGCTTCCAGGCCACCAGCCTCCTGGTCCGGTCGAATCCCATCGCCTACGCCGTCGACGGCAAGCAATACATCGCCATGGCCATGGGCAACTCGCTCTACGCCTTCACCCTCGACTAATCCCGCGCCACCCACGCCACGCCGTCCGCCCGTCCGGCCCCAAAGGGTGAGTGAGCCCTGAGTTTGTTGGCTCCGCGAGAGGTTACTCCATTCCCCACCACGGCCGTCGAGTGCGGAGTTGCGGCGGCTACCCCATCACGCGCACGGGAAAAGGTGCAAACGCGCTGCCGGAGGTCGCGATCACCATTGCGCGCCCATAAACGCCTGAGCGATCAGCATGCGATCGAATGGATCCTTGTGGAAAAGTCCAAAGTTCTTCTGAGGAACCGCGCACAACGGACTCGCTACGGCCCGGCAGGATGGGCGCGTTCCTCGCCCGTTGGCGCCGGGCCTGCGCGGCCTGTGCGCTTCTGAAGAGCCGCGCACAACGGACTCGCTTCGGCCCGGCGGGAGGGGCGAACCGCTTGGCCCATGTCCCCGTAGACGGAGTTTGCTTTAGGTCTTGCCCGGAACCGGCATCCAGGGTAAGGAATAGTCGAACGCCTGCCTGCGACGGATTGAGCTGCGCGACTGCTCCCGATTTTCCAGACTGGAAGGGGGCTGCCCAGTATTTGGATTTTGTGTATTTGAGTTCGGTTTTTGCTCGTGAAGCCATAGCAACCACAAGCGAGTGGCCGGACTAGCGCGAACGAGTTTCGATTCCATTGGCATCGGTCACTTGACCAATCGCGTCAATCCCATCGGAGCGCCGTCGGCCGGGGCTAGCAAAATCCGCACGTCGGGTGGAGTCAGGAGAGCCAGCGGAGGCCGGACAGGAGCAGGGCGCAAAGCACGGAACCGGCAGCGAGGGCGAGGGCGCCGGGGAGGCGTTTGGCGGGCAGGCAGAGCCAGAGGTAGACGCCAGAGAGGACCATGGCGATGAGTCCGAGGGCGAGGGCGTCCATGGCGAGGGCCCAGAGCACGGTGGGGAGCCAGTCGCGCTGGTTGCGGACATCGTTGGCACGGACGCCGGTGAAGGTGTGGAGGAGGCGCAGGACACCCCAGGCGTTGAATTGGGTCTGTTCGACCGTGGCGCGGGTGGCCGCTTCATCGAGGGTGACCTGCCAGCTCAGGCCAGGGCGGACGAGGCGAAAGGAGAAGGCGGGAGAGGAGGCGGAGGCGGCGGTCCATTCGACTTCGCCGTGGAGGCCGAGTTGGCGCATGAGATCGTGGGCGCGGGCAAGTTGGTCGGCAGAGGCGGGGTTCGTGACGGGCTGGTCGAATTTCGAAACTTGGCGGTTGGGCCAGAACTCGGCGAAGGCCCAGGAGTGGTTCAGCAGCAGGCCGGTGAAGGCGAACAGCCAGAGGAAGAACAGGAAGTAGAGACCGAGATAGTAGTGCGCCCGGCGGTTCGCAGTGCGGAGGGATTCAGGCGGTGAGGGCATAGAGGAGTCCGAAGAAGGTGAGGGCGCCGGCGACGAGGAGCGCGAGGCCGAGGCGGCGTTCGGCGCGGAGCGTGGCCCAGAGGTAGACGCCGCTCAAGGAGAGGAAGAGGACGCCGTAGCTGGTCGCGTCGGCAAGCCAGCGCCAGAGTTGCATGTAGAGGGAGTTGCCGCGGAGGCTGACGTTGTGGGGGCCGGGCATTTTGTGGAGATGGACGAGGGCATCGGCGAAGCCGGTGTGGCGGAGGGTGATGGTGGCGGTGCGCTGGAGCAGGTCGAGATCGACGGTGGTTTCGCTGCCGGGGAGGAGGACGGGAACGATGAGGCGGTGTTCTTTGGGGAGGCAACGGATGAAGTTGATTTCGCCGGGAACGTGGAGGGTGGCGAGGACGGGGCGGAGGGCGGCGACCTGATCGGCCGGGCTGAGGGTTTAAAGCGCCGGGGAGACGGGAAGGCCGGCGGCAGAGCGGGTTTCGACGGTGGGGTTGGCGGCGGTGCGCGGGGCGTGGACGAGGAAGAAGACGCTGACGGCGAACAGGAGGACGAAGGGGCTGAGGAAGAGGCCGGCGTAGAGGTGGAGGTTGCGGGTGGTGGTGTAGAGAGGTTTGGGCATGGGGTTGATTACGGGCGGACGCGGACCTGGCGGACGTAGATGGATTTGCGGCCGCTGGGGGGCGTGAACCAGGAGTAGGTGATGAGGAAGCGGTCGGGGCCGAGGGGGACCAGGGAGGTGTAGCCGCAGGAGTCGGCCTGGGGCTTGGCGGGGTCGGGGACGGGGACGAGGGTTTGGGGGGGAGTCCAGGTTTGGCCACCGTCGCGGCTGAAGCGGAGGTCGACGCCGGGGCGGCCGGAGGAGAGGACGAGGATGCCGTTGGCCAGTTGGAGTAGGCGGGGGAGGACGCCGGTTTCGGTGAAGGGTTCGGGCTTGGTCCAGGTGACGCCGCCGTCGGTGGAGCGGGAGCGGTAGAGGGGGCCGACGCCGTGACCGTCGGTGGAGCGGAGGACGGCGAGGAGGGAGCCGTCGGGGAGGAGTTCGAGGGCGGGTTCGGTGAAGCCGTCGCGGCGGCGGTCGGGTTCGTTGTAGAGGATATGGCCGATTTTTTGCCAGGTGCGGCCGTCGTCGGTGGAGCGGTAGGAGGCGGCGGAGGTGTAGGGGACGGGGAGCTGGCTTGCGTGGTAGTAGGGATAGGTCAGGGCGACGAGGGAGCCGTTGGGGAGGCGCTTCATATCGCCCCACCAGATTTGGGGGACGAGGCCGCCGGTGGAGTAGCGGAGGGCCTGGGGGTCGTCGAGGGTTTGGGATTGGGGGCGCCAGGCGCCGTTTTCGAAGCGCTCGAAGAAGATCTGGCGGAGAGCGAGGGGCATTTGGGAGAGGGGGTAGAGCTGGAAGGGGGTGCCGTAGCTTTGGCGTTCGGCGACCGGGGGCGGGAGGGTGACCGAGGCGAGGGGCGTGGCGGCGACGGTGGCGGTGCGGAGCCACTGGCCGGAGGGGAGGGCGAGGCCGTAGGGGGTTTGGGCGGCGAAGGTGGGGTCGGGGGTCCAGGTGCGGCCGTGGTTGCGGGAGAGGAAGACCTGGCGGGGTTGGCCGTAGGAGGCGGCGGAGTCGGGGGAGGTGTGGACGAAGAGGAGGAGGAGGCCGCGGGGGCCGGATTCGAGGGTGGGAAACTGCCAGCGGCCCCAGCGTTTTTCGCCGGGCGGGCCCTGGGCGACGAGACGCGCCGGGCCGAGGTCGATGCGGAGGTCGGCGGCGGGGAGGACGGCGACGGCGAGGAGGGCGAGGAGGGGGCGCATGGGATGACAGTGTAGCAGCCGGGGAGGCTTTTTCAGATACACTGACGGGGAAGTTTCCACCGCGGACAGGAGAGGCAGCAGATGGCCAACGAGAAGCAGAGAGGATTAGGGCGCCGGGAGATGATGCGGGGCGCGGCGTTACTGGGTGGGGGCGCGGCGGCGCTACCGGCGGCCGGGGCGCCCGCGGTGACGGCGGCGACGCCGGACGTCTATACGAAGTTAGGGGTGGAGCCGTTTATCAACGCGACGGCGACGCTGACGATCAACGGGGGGTCGCGGCTGCTGCCGGAGGTGATTGCGGCGATTGAGCAGGCGTCGCATTTCCACGTGAACATGGATGAGTTGATGGAGAAGGCCTCGGCGCGGCTGGCGGAGTTGTTGGGGGTGGAGTGGGGGATTGTGACGGCGGGGGCGGCGGCGGCGCTAACCCACGCGACGGCGGCGTGCATTGTGGGCAGCGACCCGGAGAAGATGCAGCAGTTGCCGGACCTTCGGGGGTTGAAGAACCAGGTGATCTTCCCGAAGGAGTCGCGGAATGTGTATGACCAGGCGACGCGGGCGCTGGGGGTGGAGGTGGTGGAGGTGAGTTCGGCGGCGGAGTTGGAGGCGGCGATTGGGCCGCGGACGGCGATGATCCAGATACTGGGCCAGCATTTTGGGAAGGCGAAGTTTGGGCTGGAGCAGGTGGCGCCGGTGGCGCAGAAGGCGGGGGTGCCGATTCTGGTGGACGCGGCGGCGGACTATCTGATTGTGCCGAACCCGTACCTGGCGCGGGGGGCGTCGCTGGTGGCGTATAGCGGGGGGAAGATCTTGCGGGGGCCGTCAACGGCGGGGCTGCTGATCGGAAGGAAGGACCTGGTGCGGGCGGCGTGGGCGAACTCGGCGCCGCACCATGCGATTGGGCGGGCGATGAAGGTGAGCAAGGAAGAGATTGTGGGGATGGTGACGGCGGTGGAGGCGTTCCTGCAGCGGCGGGATTTAAAGGCGGAGTACGCGGAGTGGGAGCGGTGGTACGGGGAGATTAGCGCGGCGGTGACGCAGATGGCGGGGGTGACGACGAAGGTGAATCCGCCGGCGCAGGGCGGGCCGTTTCCGACGCTGACGGTGAGTTGGGATGAGAAGCGGATTGGGTATACGGCGGGGGAGGTGGGCCGGATGCTGGCGACGGGGAAGCCGCGGATTATGACGCATGCGGCGGGGGAGGGATCTTCGTTTGTGATCCGGCCGGTGTCGCTGCGGCCGGGGGACCATTTGGCGATTGCGGCGCGCTTGGCGGAGATATTCCGGGGGGCGCCGGCGGGGAAGGAGAAGCGGGCGGCGGCGGCTCCGGCGGGGGATTTGACGGGGCGTTGGGAGGTGGAGGTGCGCTACCAGACGGGGTCGGCGCGGCATAAACTGTTTTTGCAGGCGCGGGGGAATGCGGTGACGGGGACGCACATGGGTTGGGCGAACGAGGGGCGGCTGCGGGGCGGGATTGACGGGGCGGAGGTTACGCTGCGGTCGACGCTGGCGGCGGGAGCGCAGGCGCTGCACTACCACTTTTCGGGCAAGCTGGCGGGGAATGAGATGGCGGGGAGCGTGGACCTGGGCGAGTACGGGAAGGCGACGTGGACGGCGACGCGGGCGGAGGAGAAGGCATGAGACTAGCGGCGGCGTTGGTACTTTGCGCGGGGATGCTGGGGGCGCAGCCGCGCTACGAGATTCTGATCCGGGGCGGGCACGTGCTGGACCCGGGGAACGGGATTAACGGGGTGATGGATGTGGCCGTGGCTGGCGGGAAGATTGCGCGGGTGGCGGCGGGGATTGCGCCGGGCGAGGCGAAGAAGGTGATTGAGGCCAAGGGGCTGTACGTGACGCCGGGGTTGATTGACCTGCATGCGCACGTGTTCGGCTACATGGGCTCGATCCGGCCGGATGATTCGGCGCTGCCGGCGGGGACGACGACGGTGGTGGACGCGGGGGGGTCGGGGTGGCGGACGTTCGACGATATGCTCGAGCGGGTAATCCAGCCGGCCAAGACGCGGGTGTTGGCGCTGATCAATATTGTCGGGCACGGGATGATTGGCCAGTCGTTTGAGGACAACGTGGAGGACATGGACCCGGCCAAGACGGCGGCGAAGATTGCCGAGCGGCGGCAGTATATTGTGGGCATCAAGACGGCGCACTTTGGGGGTTATGGCTGGGCGGCGGTGGATGCGGCGGTGGCGGCGGGTAAGTTATCGAATACGCCGGTGATGGTGGACGATAAGATCCTCACGCTGACCGGGCGGACGAGTAAGGAGAAGTTACTCGAGCGGATGCGGCCGGGAGATATGCATACCCACGTGTTCAATGACCGGCAGTTAGAGATGCTGAACCGGGCGAACGGGAAGCTGCAGCCGTGGGTGCTGGCGGCGCGGGAGCGGGGCGTGAAGTTTGATTTAGGGCACGGGGCGGGCAGTTTTCTGTGGCCGGTGGCGGCGAAGGCGCTGGAGCAGGGGTTTTATCCGGACACGATTTCGACCGATTTGCATTCGTCGTCGATTATGCTGCCGGAGTCGGATATGCCGAATTGTATTTCGAAGCTGATGAGTTTGGGGATGCCGCTCGAGGAGGCGATGGTGCGGTCGACGGTGAATCCGGCCAAGGCGATTGGGTTGTATCCGGAGATTGGGACGCTGGGCGAGGGGCGGGTGGCCGATGTGGCGGTGTTTACGCTGCGGGAGGGGATTTTTGCGTTCAAGGACGCGTGGCATAACAAGCAGATGGGGAGTAAGCGGCTGGAGGCGGTGGTGACACTGCGGGCGGGTGAGTTAGTTTATGACCGCGATGGGCGCGGGTTTCCGGAGTGGACAAAGGCCGGGGCTTACGAGGTGATTCCGTGAAGGTTTGGGGACGGTTGGCATTGGCGGCGGTGTTGGCGGGATGGCCGGCGGGGGCGCAGGAGGTTTTTGACCTGATTTTGAAGGGCGGGCGGGTGGTGGACCCGAAGAACGGGCGGGACGGGCGGATGGATATCGGCATTCGCAAGGGGCGGATTGGGAAGATTGCGGCGTCGATTCCGGCGGTGCAGGGGCGGAAGGTGGTGGATGTGAGCGACTATGTCGTGACGCCCGGGCTGATTGACCTGAACGCGAACTTTGACATCCGGAGGGGGGGGAAGGGGGTGAACCCGGACCATAACGAGCTGCGGGCGTGCGTGACGACGGCGGTGGAGGGGGGCAACGTGGACGCGGCGACGTTTGCCGAGTTCAAGACGAAGGTGATTGAGGACGTAAAGACGCGGGTGCTGGTGTTTTTGGCGGCGGATGGGGATGGGGCAGCGGCGGCGGCGGTGGCGCGGCAGCATCCGGAGCGGGTGGTAGGGTTCCGGGCGGGGGCGAACGGGGCGGAGAGCGCGGTGCGGGCGGCGGAGTTGACGAAGACGGTGGTGCTGGGTGAGGGGCCGGGGCTGCGGGCGGGGGACATTCAGACGCGGTTTTACCGGAGCGGGAGCCGGCCGGCGGCCGCCAAGGGGGTGGTGCAGGACCTGGGGCACGGGGCGGCGGGATTCTGGTTCCGGGTGGCGGGGCCGGCGGTGAAGCAGGGGCGGCTGCCGGATACGCTGTCCACGGGGCTGGACGCCGAAAGCGTGATGCTGCCGCGGGCGACGATGACGAACGTGATGACGAAGATGCTGGCGTTGGGGGCGCCGCTGGACGGGTTGATTGCGCGGGCGACGGTGAATCCGGCGCGGGCGCTGCGGCGGCCGGAGTTGGGTTCGCTCGAAGAGGGCGGGGTGGCGGACGTGGCGGTGCTCGAGACGCGGACGGGGACGTTCGGCCTGCTGGACGCGGGGCACGCGCGGCTGACGGCGACGCGGGAGGTGCGGTGCGTGATGACGGTGCGGGCGGGTGCCGTGGTGTGGGACTCCGAGGGGCTGAGCGTGCGGCACTGG
>JAINDL010000055.1 GCA_019931245.1 Bryobacteraceae bacterium CoA2 C42 | reverse complement strand
TTGAAAGCACCGGTTGAGGAACGGGATGAGAAAGGAAATAGGCGAATGACGGGAGGCAAAGGCAGCAAGCAAGGGACACCGCAAGGCGGGGTCGCAAGCCCAATGCTGGCGAATCTTTACATGAACCGGATTCTGAAATACTGGCGGATCACCGAACGGAGGTTGTCAATTACGCTGATGATTTCGTGATCCTCAGCCGCGGACACGCGGCAGAGGCGCTGCAGTGGACGCGTGGAGTGATGACCAAGATTGGATTGGTTGACCCTGAACGAGGCCAAAACGAGTATCCAGCAAGCACGGACCGAGAAGTTCGACTTTCTGGGCTACACTTTTGGTCCTCACCACTTCCGGAAGGACGGTCATTGGTATTCAGGAGCCAGTCCATCGAAGAAGAGCAGTACACGATTTCAGCAACAGGTGGGCGATCTATTGGTGGCCAGCAATGTGGCACCGTGGGAGGAAGTGCGGGACCGCTTGAATCGGAAGATTCAAGGATGGTCGGCGTGCTTTTCTTATGGGACCCGGACGCTGGCGTATCGAGCGGTCGATAACTACGTTTACCAGAGTGTGCGGAACTTTCTAACCCGACGACACCAGGTGCCCTCACGAGGCACTCGCCGCTTCAGCGATGAAGTGGTGTTTGGAGTCTTGGGAGTCAAGCGGCTCCGGGGCATCCAATTGGGTCCACTGCCGTGAGCCTGCGACGAAGCCAGTCGGAAAGCCGGATGCGGGCAATCCGCACGTCCGGCTTGATGAGCGGGGATGGGAAACGGGCGACTGCCAGTAGATCTCGCACCGCGCCCGTCCTCGACTCTACCCAGCCCTTTCTTACGAGCTCGAAGAGCGAAGAAGCGAAGGTGTGGCGAAATTGCCGGGAGTTCGAAAAACGCAAAAAATGACGATTGTGTGTTTTCATCAATTTACGCGCAGGGGGGCCTTCAAGGGTTCCCTTGTTCTTCGTTTGGGTCGGAAACGGTCAAAGATCAGGGTCGGGCCGGTCAGCAGCGCAGGGCAAGGTGCGCTTGTCGGAACACGGCCTGCATTGGGTAACTGCGCGGTAGCGACACCCAGATCTTGCGTGCCGTCACGCGGATCGTCGCAGCGATCTTGAGTAACTTCAGCCGCAGGGTTTGTGGCTGAGCCTTGGCCAAGTCGGTGCCCACCAGCGCCTGCTTCCGCAACCCTCGCAGCAACGGATAAGCAAACGTCGAAAGATACAACCGCAGCTGATTCCCGCGAAAACTCTCCGTACTCAACCGGTGGGCGAACAGCGACATCTAATCCTTAATTCGGTTCTCCATTTCGCCGCGCGCGCAGTACAACCGCTCATAGAGCAGGCGACCTTCGTAAACCTCCGGTGCCAGACTCGTCACGATGAAGCGCGGGTTCTCCTTGCCCGAGATGTACTCGGCCTTGGCCACCACGCGCCGCCAGCGGCTCCACGTCTTGGACACCGTCCGGTAGCTGAATTCGCGAAACACCCGGGTTGCCTCACCCGTCTTGGTGAAACCCTCCCGTGCCTGCTGCAAGGGATCTTCGATCAGCCCGCGCAACGTCTGGTTGCGCGCCAGCCCCGGCACATAATCCACCCGGTTTTGCTCACACCATAACAGCAGCCCTTCGCGGCAGAATCCGCTGTCGGCGCGCACGATGATCTGGACTTCCGGCCACTGCTCCCGCAGCCTCGCCGCCACCGGCGCCAACTCTTTCCAGGAGCCAGCGCTGGCATCCTGGTTGGCGGGCCGCAAGCGCGCCCGCAGCACTTGATTGCCGCTCATGATGTACAACGGCAGGTAGCAATAATGGCCATAATATCCATGATAGAAGCGGCTTTCTTGCGTGCCGTGCAACGGAATATCGGTCGCATCCAAATCGAGCACGATTTGTTCGGGCACTGTCGCAAAACTCTCCACAAACAGATCCAGCAGTAACTTGTCGAGCGCCTCCCGCCAATCGTGCACTTTTTTGTAGCGGCTCGTCATGCCCGTGCTCAGTTCCAGGCGATTCAACGTGCTCTTGCCCGCCAGGTCTTGCTCCTGATCCTTCTTGCCAATCAACAGGCGCAACATCGGATCCTTCTGGAGCAGTTCCTGATCGTTTAGATCCTCATAGCCGAGTGCCAAGGAAAACACGCGCTGCCGCAGCATATCCTCGACGCTATGCTCGACGCGACGTTGATCCCTTTGATCGGCAAAGCACGCGGCCAGACGCTCGGTCAGCCGCAGCCGACGATCGACTTCGCGCAACAACAACGCGCCCCCGTCGCTGCTGCTCTGCTCCCCGTCGAACTCCACGACCACCGGCTTAGAAGAATGAGCTGCAAACTCGAAGCGTTCTTGGATACACTCCGTCATAGCAAAGGCCTCTCCGTTCTGGACATTAACTCGTTCTAGATAAACCAGTTATGCCACGAAACGAGGCCTTTTGCCGTTTCTTCGTGAGAAATCCGGGTTAGGTGATCCGCGGGCGAACCACCGCGACCCCGATCCCCGCCAGACCAACCCGTAGCGCCTCCAACTGCTCCTCGCTCTCATAAAGCCCGACAATGGCGCCGCCCGAGCCCGCGAAGTTCGCCGAGACGCCGCACCCGCGCGCCACGCGAATCATTTCGAGATTGCCGGTTCCTATCTCATACAGGCGGGTCCGCAGATCGAAGTTGGCGTCAATCAGGGCATGGAGCCGGATCCGGTCGCGCGTAAGGATCGCCTGCCGGCCCTGTTCAGCGTAGGATGCCCAGGTCTTCATCGCATCGACCACGAGCGGCTCCCCCCGGCGCCATCGTTCCCGGATGTTGTTGTGAAACAACTCGGTTCCTTCGCTCAGGGAGGTTCGGTAGGCAACATAGACCCGGTCCAGCAAGGCAGGGTCGAGCGATTCGTAATCCCCATAACCCCGCCGCTCCATCAACTCCTCGTTGAAGTCCATGTAGACGACTCCGCCGTAAGCCTGAATCACCCGGTCCTGCAGTCCGGCGCCCACACCAAGTTCGCGCGTTTCGGTTTCGAGCACGAGGTTAGCCTGGATCGGCAGCGGTATCTCAATCAAGTAGTACTGCATCAGCGCCCGCAGCGCCGCCGTAATGATGGCGCTGCTGCCGCCCATACCCAGCCGGAGCGGTATGGTGGACTCGTACTCCAGGGTGAAATTCCGCTCCGGAAGTTCAATGCCTTGTTCCCGGCAATAGTCGAGGAAGCGGACCAGCAGCGCCTGCACAATCCGAATACCGCCGTAGTAACCCCGCCAGCGCGTGGATGTATATAGGTCGTCGAGACTTTCAAAAACCGGCAGATCGGCTTTGGCCGGCTTGATCTCGAGCCGCGCGCTGGGATAGAGCAGCACGCGGGCACGGAAATTCTTCACCAACAGGGAAATCGTCTTGCCGAAATAGCCATCGCTCGGATTACCCAACAGTCCGGCTCGGGCGTAAGCATAGGTTTCGATCATCTGGCCTCTCATGATCCCCCGCCCCCGGGGTGGCTCGCAACCGCGCGGCCCCAGTGAGCGCGCATACTGGAAGCATATGCGTGCTCTCCTTCAGCGGGTTCTCCGCGCCGATATCACGGTCGATGGCGTCGTCACTGGGGCGATAGGTCCGGGCCTTCTGGTGTTCTTAGGCGTCGGGCGGGAGGACACGGAACGGGATGTATCCTACCTGGTGGACAAAATCCTCCATCTGCGCATTTTTTCCGATGAAAAAGGCAAGATGAACCGAAACCTTCGAGAGACGTCGAACGCCATTCTGGTAGCCTCGCAGTTCACTCTATATGGTTCCACCGGAAAAGGAAGGAGACCGAGTTTCGATCTGGCCGCCCCTCCCGACTTAGCCCGCCGCCTTTACGAGTGCTTTCTCGAGCAAGCCCGGTCGGCTGGTGTGGAGCTACACTGCGGTGTCTTCCAGGCCCATATGTGTGTCTCGTTGGTCAACGATGGACCGGTGACGATCCTACTCGATTCCCTCGAAGCAACGAAAGAGAAACTTGACAAATCGAACTTAAAGATCGACTCTAATAACTAAAGTATGGCTAAAACAACCCTGCTCGTTGACAACATCGCGCTTTATGAAGCGGCTCTTGAAGGTTTGGAGTTGCAGAAGCAGCGCGTAGAAGAACAAATCCGGCAAGTACGGGCCGTCCTCAGCGGCCGGAAAGCCACTGCCGCACCCGTTGAGGCTGCCCCTGTTGCTGCCCCATCAGAAAAAAAGAAGAAAGTTAGTGCTGCGCCTTCTGCCAAGAAACCGCGGAAGCGCGTCCTCAGTGAAGAGGCTCGCCAACGCATTGCAGCCGCCCAGAAAAAGCGTTGGGAAAGCTTCCGCGCTGCTCAAAGCAACTAAGGTTCCTCTACCCTTCAACCCTCTCAACCACGCGCCAGCGATAGCGTAAAGCCAGTTCGGTAGGTGTTCCGCTATCGCTCACGCGTCCTGACGTCAGAAAAACCGCCCGCGGCGCAATCGCCTCGGCAAAGTCCACGTCGTGCGTGGCCACCAGCTTAGCCTGGGGTAGGCGGCGCAGCAGTGTGATCAGATCCCGCTGGCCCGGCGGGTCCAGGTAAGTGGTCGGTTCGTCCAGCACCAACAGGGCCGGTTTCAGGATCAGCACCCCAGCCAGCGCTACCCGTTTCTTCTCCCCCGCGCTCAGCTGGTAGGGCGCCCTTCCGGCCAACTCCGCGATCCCCAGACTGGCCAGCATCTCTTCAGCCTGGCGCCCCGCCTCGCCGGCGGCCATCCCCCGCTGACGCAGGCCAAAAGCAACGTCCTCCCGGACCGTGGGCATGAACAACTGGTCGTCCGAATCCTGGAAGATCAGGCCTACCTGCTCCCGCACCCGCCGCACCGTGGCCGGGGTCAGCACCTCACCCCCCACCGTGATGCGCCCCTCGCCCTGCAGTAGGCCGTTCAGGTGCAGCAGCAGCGTCGTCTTCCCCGAGCCGTTGGCGCCCAGCAGCACCAGCGCCTCACCGGCCCCGATCGACAGATCCACGCCATCGAGCGCCACCCTGCCGTTCGGGTAGCGGTGCCGCAACCCCTCCACCTCTAAGATCATCCCCGTTCCGGTGTCCGCCGCCATAACCTGCCTATCATTCTACTTGCGCGACAATGAAAGCGTGATTCTTTCGATTGGAACGGACCTGGCCGAAGTGCCTCGGATCGAGGAGGCTCACCAGCGATTCGGCGAACGCTTCCTGCAGCGCGTCTACACCGACGCCGAAATCGCCTACTCCCTCGGCAAAGCCAACCGTCATGAGCGCCTCGCCGCCCGCTTCGCCGCCAAAGAGGCCTTGATGAAAGCCATCGGTACCGGACTCACCCGGGGCGTCACCTGGAAAGATATCGAGGTCGTCAACCTGCCCTCCGGACAACCTACCCTGCGCCTGACCGGCCAGGCCGCCCGCGAAGCCGCCCGCCTCGGCGCCAGGCAGATCCACCTCTCACTAACCCACATTACCGGCCTCGCCATGGCCGTCGTGATTCTCGAAAGCTGAGTCCGCGCTAGCTAACCACCGCGCCACTCTTGCCCGCCGGCCGCAACTGCGCCTCCTCGAGCCGTTGCGCCTGCTGATAGGTGTAAATCATCCGGTGAATGACGGTCAGGTTCGACAGAATCGCAATCACCCACAGCACCGGCGCCATCCGGTCAAACAACGCGCCGATAATCAGCAACACGACCCGCTCCGGCCGCTCCGCAAAACCGACCTTACACTGCGGGATCGTGTTCTCCGCCCGCGCCCGCGTGTAGCTCACCATCACCGACCCGGTCATGACCACGGCGGTCAGCACCACATAGAAGAAACGGTCAATCGATGCGTAATATACCAACAGACCCATCAGTAAGCCTAAATCCGAATACCGATCGAGTACGGAATCAAAGAAACCGCCGAACATGGTTACCTGATTCGTGTGCCGCGCCACCCGCCCGTCCACCATATCGAACAGTCCCGCGCCCAGCACCACTAAGCCGCCCGCGAAAAACTCGCCCCGTCCCAGCAGCACCGCCGCATAGACATTAATGAGCAGACCGATAAAGGTCAGCATGTTCGGATGGATCTTCGAAAGAGCCAGGCCGTGGACAATGAGAAGGATAATCCGGTTACAGGCCTGACCTATGGCGCGCGTTACGGTCATGGGAACTTAGGCCTCCAGCGTCTCGCCGTGGATGGTCACAATCCGCACTACTTCGTACTCCAGCGCTCCGCCGGGAACCTGAATCTTGATCTCTTCGCCCACCCGCCGGTTCAGCAGGCCCCGGCCAATCGGCGAACTCGTCGACACCATGCCCTGCTTGGCGTCAGACTCCTCGCTCGTCACCAGCCGGTACTCAATCTCTACCGATTTGGTGATGTCATAGACCACCACCGTCGAGCCGAACCCGATCCGATCCTTCGGAACCTTCGTCAGATCAATCATCGACAGCTCGGCCAGTCTCTTCTGCAACTGACCGAGACGCGCGTTGACCAGACCCTGCCGCTCCTTGGCCGCATGATACTCCGCGTTCTCGCTCAAATCGCCCAATTCCCGGGCGCGCAGGATCTCCTTGGGCAACTCGTTGCGGAACTCGTACTCGAGCGCCGCAATCTCTTCCAACAGTTTTTTCTTCAGGGCTTCCATGGAGACAACGTCCGGTAAAAATCAGTCTTCTCAGTATACCCCCGCCGCCTAATAACCAGTGATGTAGGCCCGCGCCTCCGCCGCCCCGCACCGGATCCGGAATACGTTGTCCACATCCTGTCCCGGTCCCAACCGCACCGTCACCCGCACCAGCCCCGGCGCCAGTTGCGGCCGCCGTTGCACCTCCACAACCGCGCCCCCACCCTCTTCCACAACCACCTGCGGCTCCTCGCCCACCGCCGCCGCCCCAATCGCATCCGTGGTCAGAAACCACAAATCAACACTCGAACCCGCCTCGGCCTCGGCCGGCGGATAGGGCAGAAAGGTGATGTTCGCCGCCTCCGGCCGCGGCACCCCGTACCAGTACGGAATCCGCACTACCTCCTCGCCGCTCTCCGCCCGGCGAATCAGGAGCCGGCCAAAATGCGCCCCTGCCCCCAACCCGCCCGGCCAGCTCAGCCGCAGCCGGGTCGCGCCACCCGCCGCCAGATCAAACTCGGCCGGCTCCACCACCGGAACGCCTCCCTGGCCCGGCTCCACGACCGCCGTGAAGCGCCCCGCCTCCCGGCCGATGTGCTCGATGGCGACCTCCGGGGCCCCCGGCCCACCGGCTCCGCCCGTGCCCAGGCTCAGTACCGCCGGCTCCGCCGTCAGCGGACTATCCATCGCCCGCAGCAGATCCAACCGTCCCGCCCCCACCCGCTGCGGCACGTCCTCGGTATCGTCCAGCCTCCTCGCCGGCGCCGCCGCGTTGATCAGCAGCGAACGGTACTGCCGGGCGCGCAAGCCCGGTCTCGCCTCCTTGAGCACGGCGTAAGCCCCCGCCACCAGCGGCGCGGAAAAACTCGTCCCCTGCACAATCCGATACCCGCTCGGGTCATAGACCGCCCCCCGCGGCTCCGCCGTCCCCGCCGCCGTGCCCAAAAACTGCCCCACCGCCACCAGATCCGGAGCAATCCGCCCTTCAATCGTCGGCCCGCGCGAGGAAAACCCGCTCAAAGGCGTCCCCGGCAAGGGAAACGCCACCGTCGGGAAAAAGCTCAGCCGCACCGCGGTATCCGGAACCTCCTGCAGCCGTCGCTTCAACCAGAGACCGTTCGCAAAGCCCACCATCAAGGCCGGCAGCCGGGCATCGCCCACCACCATGGGGAACGGATCAGGGTCCAGCCCATGCGTGTACACCACCGCCGCTATCGCCCCCGCCGCCTCGGCATTTTTCAGCTTCTCACTGAACAGGCAGGTCCCCCGCAGAATCAGTACCACCGCCCCGCGCAAAGCGTCTCCCGCCAGCGGGCCGCAAGCCAAGCCCGAAGGGTCCGTCACGCTCACATCCACCAGTCTGCCCCGCACCGGCTCCCGCGGCCGCGCCCCGCTTGAAGCGACCGCGAACAGGTTCTCTCCCCCTGCAATCGACACCGCCTCGGCAAACGCCCGGTCGTTCCGGATCGCCCCTACAGCGATCCCCACCCCGGCCACCGTCGGCGAATCCACCGAAGCAATATCCGGCCCCTCGTTGCCCCCCGCCTTCACCACCATCACCCCTCTCTCCACCGCCCGCTGAATCGCCTCCGCCAGCGGATCAATCTCCTCCCGCAGCGGCGGAAACAGTCCCAGGCTCATGTTCACCACGTCCATCCCGTCCGCCACGGCATCATCCAGAGCCTGCAGCAGCGCCGCCGAACTTCCTCGCGTTCCCCCCACCCCGCCAAATACCCGGTACGCTCCCAGCCACGCCCCCGGCGCCGCCCCCGCCATCTCCCCGTACGGACTCCGCACCCGCGCCCCCGCCGCCACCATCGCTACCGCCGTCCCGTGCCCCGCGCCATCGACGATCGACTCCGCCGTCCGGTTCAGCGCATCGTAGCTCCGCTGCACAATCACCTTGCCGTTGGTCGCCTCCCGGAACGCCTCGCTCGATACCTTCGGAAACCCCTCGGGCGCCTGCATCCCTTCCCCCAGAAACGCCGGATGCCGGGCGTCGATGCCCGTATCGAGAATCCCGATCTTGATCCCGGCCCCGGCCCGCCCCGCATCCGGCAGCCGCTCCCACGCCGCCCGAATCTGGTGCAACTCCACCGCCCGGTCCAGGCTCGTTCGCAGTTCCACCACCGGCGTCACCCGCCGCACCCCCGCCATCCGACCCAACTCCTCGCCCGCCGCCGACTCCACTACCAGCGCGTTCGCCACCACCTGCACCCGGCTCCGCACCCGGTGCCGCGTCCCCATCGCCCGCGCCACCCGGTCCTGCGCCGCCCGCCGCGCCGCCACCGTGGCCCGCGGCCCCTCCGCCAGTTCGACGATATACCAATTGGGAATAATCTGCGCCCCCGCCAGGGCGGGCATCAGCCAGATCATCAGGAAACGCAGCATCCCTACTCCTCTAGCGAACCGGCAGCGAGGCCGTCTTCGCGGCTACTCCATTCATAGTAAGCACAACCGGCTGAATCCCCGCCGGCGCGTCCGTGGGGACCAGCGCGTTCACCTGATACAACCCCACAAATCCCGGCGCCAGACCGGCAAACAGCACCGTCGCGTTCCGCCCCCCAATCGTCACCTGCGGCGCAATCCGGCAACTCGCCAGCGGCGAGGACGGCGCCGCCTCCCCCGTCGCCGGCTGATTGTCCACCGGCCCCAAGCCGTTGGCGTACATCTGCACCACCTCGCCCCGGGCCGCCGGCGCCGCACCCGTTACCAACTGAAACCCCTGGTTCAAGGCCGCAATCAGCTGCCGTCCGCTTCCGGCGTCCGTATACTCAAAAAACGCCGGCGACACTTCGTTCAGCGGCACCGTCAATCGCGCACTCGAATAATCCCCGTTGCTGACCTTCAACTGTACCTGCGATTGGCCCGCCAACTCCCACGGCACCTGCACGTTAATCTGCCCGGGACTCACAAACGAGATCACCCCCGGAAAGCTCCGGTTCGTCTGTCCCGGCACGTCAAACCCCACGCTCACCCCCGCCAGCGACAGCGGCAGATAGTTCGTCCCAAATACCCGCGTCTGGTCGGTGAACGAAGCCCCGAACAGCGAGACGTAGGACCCCGGCGCCAGGCCGCGCCCCAACTCCCCGCTCGCCGCGTTCACAACCCCATCGGTCCGCAGCGCCGGCTCCTGCACCACTCTCCCGGCGAAGAATACCTGCGGGTCGCCCCCGGCCAGCGGCTCTACCAAGAAGCGCTGGTCCCCCAGCGCCGCACCCACCGTCACCCGCGCCTCGGCAATCCCCAACTCATCCGTCGTCTCGGTCGCCTGCGTAATCGTGCCCCCGGTCTCGGCGCGGAAACGCACCCGCAGATTCGCCACCGGCGCCCCGAACTGGTCCACAAACTTCGCCGTCAGCCGGTGCTGCCGTCCCGGCGCCCGGGTGAAGCCGTCGCCCTCCAGGGCAAAGGCATTGAACGCCACGTTATCGCTCACCACGTACAAATAGGGAATCCGGAGCGGCACTTCTCCCCCCTCGACGCGAATCACCCCCTCATACAAGCCCGCCCGCGGACGCGTGCCTTCCAAACGCAGCGTCAACGTCGCCTCCTGCCCCGCGCCCACCGTCACCGCCGTCGCGCTCACCGTCACCCGCGCATTGGCATCCGTATCCCGCGGCGCCACCGTCAGCCGCAGATTCGCCGCCGCCGTGGCCTGATTCCGCAGCCGCAGCGTCCGCGTCACCGGGAAAGGCGAGGCCGCCAGCACCTGTCCGAACGAGACCGTCGCCGGAACCGCCAGGACCGTGCTCCGCAGCGCGTTCGCCGCGTCCAGTTTGCCCGCCCCCATCGCCGTCGCGCGCGCCTCCATTGCCCGCCCCTGGTAGTCAAAATCCGTCAGCCGCGGATCCGCCGTGTTCACCACCGCCGACTTCAAACCCGCCGGCGCCAGCCCCGGATTCCGCTGCCTGACGAGGGCCACCGCCCCGGCGACCATGGGTGCCGAAAAACTCGTCCCCTCCACGCTCCGGTACCGTGAGACATCGAACATATCCCCGTTCGGATCGTAGTTCTGCGTCGCCGCGTACACATCGGTCCCTACCGCCACAATCTCCGGCTTCACCAGCGCATCGCCAATCGAAGGGCCCTGCGAACTGAAGACCGCCATCTCGTCCGCCGCGGCCGGCACGGCCCGCAGCGCGGCATCGTAACTAACCCGCGCTCCCCGGTTGGCCGCGACAAACTCCTTCAGCCGCAGCCCGTCCCGGTTACCGATCATCGCCAGCGGAATCGTCGTACCCTCCAGTCCCGTGGCGACAAACACCGCGTCACTGCTCGCCTGATAGACAATCACCCCCACCGCGCCCGCCCGCTGCGCGTTGGTCAGCTTCTGCAGAAAGGAACACCCGCCCCGGACCACCAGCGCCACGCTGTTGGTTAAGGCCCCGGTGCCCAGCGCACCGCATCCCTGCCCGTTCGTATCGAGCGTCGCGACATCCGTCACCGGCGCCGGATCCCGCCCCAGCCCCTGCGCCCCGTTGCCCAGCCGCGCGTCAATCTGCCGCAGGTTCGCCGGCCCGTTATCCACCCGCACTGTCTGCACCAGAATCCGGCTGTTCGTCGTCGCGCCCACCGTTATCGCCGAAGGCGCGCTGCCCGGCGAAGCGATCGAGTTCCGCGCCGGCACCTGCGCGCCAATGTCCCCGTCGTTGCCCGCGCTCGCCACCACGGTCATCCCGGCCCGCGTTGCGTTCTCTGCCGCCTCTACCTGCAGGTCGCACGCCGCCTGTCCCTGCTTGCCGCAAATCGTTCCCCGGTCGTTCGGGCTCCACACTGCCGCCTGCCCGAGCGACAGCGAAACAATATCCATCCCGTCGGCCAGCGCCGCCTCCATCGCCCGGAGAACCGCGAAATCATCGGTGTAGTCATTGATACCGGGCGAACCAAACACCTTGTAATTGCCCAGGTATGCCTTCGGCGCCACCCCGGTCACTCCCCCGCCTGGTCCCTCGATCGGCCGCCCCGCCGCCAGCATCGCCGCCGCCGTGCCGTGGCCCACCCGGTCCCGCGGCGTTACATCGTCCGGGCGGGTATCGTCCGGAAAGCTGTACACCAGCAACTCGATAAAGCTCCGCGCCGCAATTACCTTGGGGCTCGTGAAGTTACAGGCGGCACCCGCGCAGCGGGGATAGCCCGGCGGCATCGTCAGTCCGGGATCCTGCAGCGCCGGATGCGTCTGGTCGATCCCCGAGTCGATGATCCCGATCTTTACCCCGGCCCCCGCGCTGCTCTCGCCCCCGGCGGCGCTCCAGGCCGCCGGCACCCGCAGCAGGTTCGCCGCCGGCTGGTCCAGCCGCTTATAACGGCGCAGGCGCTGGACGTACTTCACCCCGGGCAGCTGACGCAGCGCATCGGCCTGCTCTTCGGTCGCCTCCACGAACATCGCGTTCACGAGCGTCTCCGTCGTCCCGATCTCCCGCACGCGCACCCGGCTGAAGTTCCGCCGGACGCCGTTCTGCGCCTCCAGTACTCGCGTCCGCCCCGTCCGGACGACCGCCAGCGGAGACTCTTCGAGCACCACCGCATAGCGCTCCCCGGCAAAAGCGGCGGCGCCGGCGGCCAATAGCATCAGCAATCTCATAGCATCCTCGACGCTCCCCACGTTCCATTCGTTTCAAAACCCCGTGTTATCATAGCGTTTAGGAGTTCATCGATATGGCCGCAAAACCCGCACTCGCCACTGGCGCTCAAGTAGAACATCCCAAATTCGGCCTCGGCAGCGTGGTCCTATGCACCGAAGAGCACATCACGATCAAGTTTGACGATAGTGGGGAAAAGAAGTTCGTCCTCTCCATCGTCCTGCCGAACCTCACCAAATCGAACCGGACCCCTCCCCCGGAAAAGAAACGCGCCGCGCGCAAGAAAGCTGCTCCCGCCGTCGCCGCCGCGGGCGAATAGCTCACTTCCCGATACAGAAGGTGGAAAAGATCCGGTTAAGGATGTCATCCGCCGTGGTTGCCCCGGTAATGGCGTCCAGCCCGAGCAGTGCTTCGTAGAGGTCGAGCAGCAGCATCTCGTGTGGAATGGCTAACGCGGTCGCCTCCCGCGCTCTTCCGAGCGCCTCCGCGGTGGCCCGAAACAGCTCGGCCTGCCGCAGTGAGGTGACGAACGGCAGTTCCAGATCCTCTGCCGTGCCATGCCCTACCGCCGCCAGAATCGCCTCCCGCAGCGCCTCTACCCCCTCCCCCGTCCGCGCTGATACCCGCAGCCCCTCCCGCTCCGCGCCCGCCGGTAGATCGGCCTTGTTGTGAACCACCAGATACCGCCCCTGCCGCTCCGCCCGCTCGAGAATCTGCTCATCCTCCGCGCTCACCGCCACGCTGCCGTCCAGCACCACCATCGTCAGGTCCGCATCCGCCATCGCCTGCAGGCTCCGCTCAATCCCCAGCGTCTCCACGCGGTCCTGCCCCTCCCGGATTCCCGCCGTATCGACAAACCGCACCGGCAGCCCGCCCAGACTCGCCGTCTCCGCCACCAGATCCCGCGTCGTACCCGGAATCTCGGTCACAATCGCCCGGTCCTGTTCGAGCAGCCGGTTGAACAGCGAACTCTTGCCCACGTTCGGCCGCCCCACAATCGCCAGCGTCACCCCGCTCTGCACCAGCCGCCCGTAGGCGAAGCTCCGCGCCAGACGCTCCGTTTCGGCCGCAATCGGCGCCAGACGCCGCAGGATCTCCCCGGCCGGCGCCACGCTCACATCGTCCTCGGCAAAGTCGATCCCCGCCTCGAGCAGCGCAATCAGTTCGAGCAACTGCTCCTTCACCGGCCGCACCACCCGCGCTACCGACCCCTCCACCTGCCGCGCCGCCACCCGCGCCTGGTAAAGCGTTTCGGCGTGGATCAGATCCCGCACCGCCTCGGCCTGCGGCAGATCGAGCCGGCCATGCAGCATCGCCCGCAGCGTAAATTCGCCTGGCCGCGCCAGCCGCGCCCCCGCCACGACACACTGCCCCACCGTATGGCTCAAAATCACCGGCGCTCCGTGGCAGGAGATCTCCACCACCTCCTCGCCCGTATACGAGTGCGGCGCGGCGAAATAGGTCACCAGAACCGGGTCCACCAGCTTGCGCAGCGTCGCCACCCGCGGCGGCCCCAGCGCCGCCCCCAATACCCGCTCCGCCACCGCCCGGGCGTCGGCGCCCGATAGACGCACCACCCCGATGCCGCCTCGCCCCGGAGGCGTCGCTACGGCAACAATCGTCTCCACCGCCGTCCCGCTACTCGTCCCGGCGCGGACGCGGACCCCGCCTCGGTCCCCGGTCTCGCCGGTCGCCCCGCTCCTCGCGGCTCCGCTCGGTTGGCGGGGCGCCAAACGACCGCCGCGGCGGCGGCGCGGGTAGCAGCGGAATGTTCGGCTTCGGCTGGCCGGCCGGATAGATCACCACCTGCCGGCTCGGACCCGTCCCGAAACTCTCACTCGTCAGCGTCGTCTCGCCCCGCAGCGCCATGTGCACAATGCGCCGCTCGCGCGAAGTCATCGGCGAAAATCGGAACGGCTCGCTCGTCTTCTTCACCCGCTCGGCCGCCGCCAGCGCGCTCAGCCGCAGCTCTTCCATCCGCAGCACCCGGTAGTCGTTGGCGTCGAAACAGATCAGCGAATGCTCATCGGAGGGCACCCGCAGCAACTCCAGCGTCAGGTGCTCAAGCGCCAACATCAGCTCTGCCCGGTTCTCGAGCAGCATGTCCACATCCCGGCCGCTGAACTTCACCATCAGATCCGGGTTCTCGATCTCCGGGTGCAGACTCACGCCGCGCGTTACGGTGAAGCCGAGTTCCAAGCCCGCCTTCGCCACCAGATCGCCCAGGAACTGCTCAATGCGCGGTCCGTACGTCTCTACCGTGTACTTGTTTGCGTCACTCATCGGCGTAGGCTACTTACCCTTCTTTTTCGGGGCGGCCGGCGCCGCCGTCACTCCCGTCGACGGGGTCAGTTGATTGAAAAACAGCTGCTGCACGATTCCGACCACGTTTCCGGTAAGCCAGTATAACACCAGCCCGCTCGACGCATTCCAGAACAGAAACGCCATCATCACCGGCATCATGAACATCATCATCCGCTGCTGCGCCGGGTCGCCCCCGGTCGAAGGCGTCATCTTCTGCAGATAGATTTGCGAGCCCAGCATCAACAACGGCAAAATCCGCAGCGCAATCGTCTCCGGCCGCGACAGATCCGTTACCCACAGCCACTCGGCGCCCCGCAGTTCGGTCGCCACCGACAGCACTTTATAAAAGCCAATGAAGAACGGGAACTGCAGCAGCAGCGGCACGCAACCGCCCGCCGGGTTCACGTTGTTCTTCTTGTAGAGATCCATGATCTCAGTGTTCTTCTCGTTCGCCCGCGGATCGTTCAGGCCCACGCCTTTGTACCGGTCGTTGATCGCCTGAATCTGCGGCTGCAGCAGGGCCATCTTCTTCATGCTCTTCATGCTGCTGAGCTTGAGCGGCACCAGCGCCACGTTGATCAGTACCGTCACCGCCACAATCGCCCAACCCCAGTTGCCGCCCGTGTAAGCCTGCACCCAGCGCAGCATGGCGAACAGCGGCCGCGCGATCCAGCCAAACCAGCCCCAGTCCACCACCGATTCCAGGCGCGGGTCGGTCGCCTTCAGCAATTCCAGGTCCTTCGGGCCCACAAAAAGACCGAACTCGTTCCGCCCGGCGGTGCCCACCGCGGCCCCCACAAACGGCAAAAACTCCTTCGAGCCGGCCGGGTAGGGCAGCTTGTCGGTAAAGGTCTTGATCTCCATCGTCTGCCCGGCCTTGGGCAAAAACAGCGCCGCGAAGTAGGCGTCCTGGAGTCCGGCAAACCGGTAGTTCCCCGCGTTGGTCACCGGGCCGCTCTCGCCGGCCGCGCTCTCGAGCGTCGTCGGATAGTTCTCGTTCGGCTCCTGCCGTAGCGAAAACTGCGCCGCGTAGGCCTTGTCCACGCTCTGATCGCCAAAACCGCCGCGCCAGGTGAGCAGATGGGACACCGGCGCCCCGTTCACGGTCACATCGCTCTCCACCGCCGCCAGATAGCTCTTGGGCTCGAAGCGGAACCGCTTCCGAGCCGAAACCTTGCCGTCCGAGTAGGTGAAGCTGATCGACCGCCCGTCGGCGCCCTTCTCGATGGCGAACAGTGCCTTATTGAGATCGGTCGGCGCCGCCTGGTCCTTCAGGTCGTAGGAGAACGGACGCAACCCGATCAGCATCGTGTTCTCCGGCGAAACCAGGTCGAGCGGCCTGCCCGTGTTGTCCTTAAAGCCTTTCAGAACCCAGCTCAGCACCACCGCGCCCCGGTTGGCGAATTGGATGCGATACAGGTCCGTATCGACAAAGGGAAACTCCTCCCGCGTAGCCGCCGCCGCCTCGGGCGCCTTCGCTTCCGGGGGCTCCCCGGCCGCTGGCTTCGACGCGGGAGTGGCCGCGGCCGGAATCGCCGGCTTGGCCGGCGCGGGGGCCTCCTTCTTCGCCGCCGGCGGCGGACTTGGCGGCTTGGGCAGCAGGTATTGGGAGGCGAAAATTACCACCCCCATCAGCACGAAGGCCAGCAGCAGCCGCTGCTCCATCGAAAGTTCTTTCTTCGGGTTCGGGTCAGCCATAGCGGTTTATTGTTTCGGAACGGGATCAACTCCGCCGGGGCAGAACGGATGGCAGCGGCCCAAACGCCGCAAACCCAGCCAAACGCCGCGCGCGGCGCCAAACCGGGTAATCGCCTCCATCATGTAGACGGAGCAGGTAGGATGAAATCGGCAAGCCGAAGGGAGCCAGGGCGAGATCCCCAGCTTGTACACACGCAGGGCGGCCACGCACACCCCGGCCGGCGTCAGCCGGTTCACTACGCGCTGCATCGGGCCAGCACCTTGTCCAGTTCCCGGGCCACCACGGCAAAATCCGCCCCGTACACCGAACGGCGAGGATTCAGGACGATGTCGCACTCCGCGCCTACCCGGCCAATCCGCGCCCGCAGCAACTCCCGCAGACGGCGACGGATCTTATTGCGCACCACCGCCTTGCCAACGGCGCGGGGAATCGTGATGCCAAAACGAGGTCCGCTCGGGCGGACCAACGCATCCGGTTCCTCACTACGATGCCGCAAGCAAAAAGCCACGAAATAGGTACTCGGGTACCTCACCCCTTCATCATAAACCCGGCGAAACTCGCCGGGCTTCCGCAAGCGGTGGGCGGGGAGAGAACGGTTATTTGGCGGCGCGGACGGCGGGCTCGTCACTGACGGTGAGCTTCCAACGGCCCCGCGCGCGGCGGCGGGCCAGCACGGCACGGCCATTCTTGGTTTTCATGCGCTCGCGAAAGCCGTGCACCTTGGCACGCTTGCGATTGTTGGGCTGAAATGTACGCTTCGGCATTGTCTTTTAGATTCCTATAGGCACAAGCGCACCACAGCACACCCTGCCCGATCTCTCAGTATAAGCCCTCGGCTTCCCCGGGCGCAACCGAACGCCCGCCTATGCTCTGGCCTCACCACTGCTCTTGCCGTGTCGTACTCTTCTGGTATCGTGAACTTCTTGACGCGTCGCACCGCTCTTCTCTCCGCCGCCGCCGACTCCTACCGCGAACGCCGTACGCTGGCCTTTGATCCCAAAACCGAAAAAATCATCCCGCAAGCCCCCCCGCGCCCCGGCTACGAAGGCGACGGGCGTAATGTAAAAGAACCCACTAACTAATCAATGCCCAACAAAGTACTCATCATCATCGGCGACGCCGCTGAGGCCCTCGACACCCTCTACCCCTTCTTCCGCCTGAAAGAGGCCGGTTACGACGTCGTCGTCGCCGGCCCCCAGGCCCGCCTCTACCACCTCGTCATGCACGAAATCCCCCCGGGCTGGGATATCACCCGCGAAGGCCCCAGCTACCACCTGGCGGCCGACATCGCCTTTGCCGACGTCAACCCCGCGGAGTATCTCGGCCTGTTCATCACCGGCGGCCGCGCCCCCGAGTATCTCCGCTACGACCAGCACCTGATGGCCATCACCCGGCACTTCTTCGCCGCCCAAAAGCCCGTCGCCAGCGTCTGCCACGGCGTTGAAATCATCGCCGCCGCCGATGTGATCCGCGGCAAACGCGTCGCCACCGTCGCCAAGTGCGCCATGGACGTCACCTTCTCCGGCGGAACCTTCGTCAACGAAGGCTGCGTCCGCGATGGCAACCTCGTCAGCGGCCGCACCTGGCACGACAACCACCTGTTCATGCGCGAGTTCATGAAGATGCTCGCCGAAGCCGAACCGACCGCCTAACCCGCCCCTGCTCCCAACCGTCCCCGGCGGCGCCAAACGCGAATGGGCACAGAGCAATCAGCCGCCGGCCGCCCGCAGTGCCCTCCCATCGCCACTAGCACCGCCGGCCCGTCGATCGCCAGTCCGCCCGCTTCCTGTCTCTCCGCCGGCGCCGCCGTCAGCCGCCAACGGCACGCCGCTCCGGGCGATGACGGTTTCGCCGCCGGACTCCCACCACGCTTAGATGTAGTACATCAGCCCCTCATCGTCGCCCTGCCTCGCCCGCGCCTTCGCCTCCTCCATCCGCTCGCACACCTGCGCCAGCGTCGTCCGGTCCAGAATCTCCGCCATCGCGTCCCGCACCTCGCGCATCACCATTCGCGTCCCGCACAACTGATCGTCCACGCACTCCTCGCACTTCCGGTACGCCGTCTCGCTCGCGCACGGCAGCGGCGCCAGCGGCCCCTCCAGCAGCCGGATTACCGACCCCATCGTCACCCGCTCCGGCGGCAGGCTTAACGAATAGCCCCCGCCCTTGCCCTTCTTACTCTCCACCAGCCCCTGCCGCTTCAGCCCCAGCAGAATCGCCTCGAGAAAATCCTGCGGAATCGACTCCTGCGCCGCCATCCGCGCAATCAGCGTCGGCCCCCGCCCGTAGTTCGCCGCCAGCACATACAACGCCCGCAGGGCGTATTGGGTCTTCTTCGACAGCGTCCGCATCAGTTCCCCCGCGGCGCCCCCGCCGGCCGGATCCGCGGCGGATTCTTTACGTACTCCGCCACATCCCGCGCCGCCTTCGTCTCGACGCCCGGCTTGCCGAGGAAGCCCAGATCCCGCATCCAGTCCATCATGCGGAACTGCCACGTCCCGAGCGGCATCCCGCCCCGGTCCGTTAATCCGCCCGTCATCCGGGTGCCGTCCGGCAGCGCATCGCCCGGGTGCCGCCCGTTGCCGTAAACATGCAGTTCGATATTCGGCACCCCCTTTGCGAGCATCGCCCCGAAGTAATCGAGCGCCCAGATGGCGTGCATCCGGTCGCCGGACCCGCCCGTGGCCAGAAACGCCGGCGGCACGTTGGCCGGAATCTCCGGTGCTGTCCGGTTCCGCGCAAACGGGCTCGGCCCCGGGTAGATCATCCCCACAAAGTCCGGCCGCGCGGAGACGCCCCGCAGCGGATCCCCCGGCTCGTTCCGCTGGCTTTCAAACTGCGGAAACAGCACCGCCGCGGGCGCGGAAAGCTCCGCGCCGGCCGAAAAACCAACGATGCCAATCTTCTGCGGATCAAACTGAAACTCGGCGGCGTAAGCCCGCACCATCCGGATCGCCTGCAGCGCATCGTTCACCGCATCCACCTCGGCCACGTAGCCGTCCTTGCGCAGCCGGTTGCGCAGAATCACCGTGTTTACGCCGTAGTTGTAGAAGAACGGAACAAAATCCGCGCTCTCGCCCCCCACGTTCAAGGTATTGTGCCCCCCGCCCGCCGCCAGAATCACCACCGCCCCCGTGTTCAGGTTCCGCTCGACGCGGTGGATCTCCATCGACGGGTTGTGGATGTTGACAATGCTGCTGATCCGCCCCGCCACCGTCTGGCTCATGTTGTAGATCTCGGCTTCCTTCACCCGGTCGGCCTTCAGCAGCGGCGAACCCGCCGGATAGAGCGGCATCACAATCCCGCCCGGCAGAATCGGCTGCGGCGCGTACGGTCCATCGCCCACCGGCCCCGGCGCCGGCAATCCCAGCGCCCGCGGCGCCGGCGGCAGTCCCTGCGCCGCCAAACCCGGCGGCAGCAGCAGCAGCAAAAACAAGCAAACCTGTCTCGTCATCTTTCGATGAGCCTAGCAGTATTGGCCCGCCTACTGCACCCCCAGCCAGGTGTACAGGCCAATGACCAGAAACACCGCCGCGGTCTTGATCACCGTCATCCCCAGAATCTCCCGATAGGCCTGCCGGTGCGTCAACCCCGTCACCGTCAGCAGCGTAATCACCGCTCCGTTGTGCGGCAGCGTATCCATCCCCCCGCTCGACATCGCCGCCACCCGGTGCAGCACCTCGGGCGATATCCCCGCCGCCAGCGCGTTCTGCAGATAGGTCTGCCCCATCGCCCCCAGCGCAATGCTCATCCCCCCCGACGCCGAGCCCGTAATGCCGCTCAGCACATTCGTCGTCACCGCCACATTCAGCAGCGGATCCCGCACCGACGCCGTCAGCACCTCCCGCACCACCGCAAACCCCGGCAGCGCCGCAATCACCGCCCCGAAGCCGTACTCCGAACCCGTGTTCAACGCCGCCAGCACCGCCCCGTTCACCGCCCCCTGCAGCCCCGCCGTCACCCCCACCCGGATCCGCCGGAACGCCACCACCCCCACCAGCACAATCGCCGCCACCAGCGCCCCCTCCACCGCCCAGATCGCCGTCAGCTTCTCCACCTCCACCCGCGCCCCGTCCGGCAGCGCCACCGTTTTCCCGTAAGCCGCCGGAATCCACCCCGTCAGCAGCTTGTTCAAAAAACCCACCACCAGCAGCGGCGCCACCGCCAGCGCCGGATGCGGCAGCGGACCCGGCCACTCGGAAACCGGCTCGTTGGCGTGCCCCTCGCCGTAGCCTTCGCCCGCCCGCGCCGCCGCCCGCTGCCGCCACTGCAGATACGCCATCCCCACCACCAGCACAAACCCTCCGCCGCACACCCCCAGCCACGGCGCCGCCCACGTATCGGTCCCGAAAAAGGTCGTCGGAATGATGTTCTGAATCTGCGGCGTCCCCGGCAGCGCGTCCATGGTGAAGGTGAACGCCCCCAGCGCAATCGTGGCCGGAATCAGCCGTTTGGGCACATCGGCCGTCCGGAACAGCTCCGCCGCAAACGGATACACCGCAAACGCCACCACAAACAGCGACACCCCGCCGTAAGTCAAAATCGCGCACACCAGCACCACCGCCAGCATTGCGTGCCGCGCCCCGATAAATGCCGTCACCGCGCTGATGATGGACCGCGCAAATCCCGACAGCTCAATGAACTTGCCAAAGATCGCCCCCAGCAGAAACACCGGAAAATAGAGCTTCACAAAGCCCACCATCCGCTCCATGAACAGACCGTAGAACCACGCCGGCACCCACGCCGGATTGGTCAGCACCACCGCCAGCACCGCCGCCACCGGCGCAAACAGTATCACGCTCATGCCCCGGTAGGCCACGTACATCAGCAAACCCAGGGCCAGCAGAATGATCAGAACACTCATGCCTCCCCCCGGTACCGCTCCACCCGCACCCGCGCCGTAATCGCGTGCGCCAGCATGTTCTCAAGCTCGCACTGCCGCGCCGTCACCTCCCCCGTCTCCACGCTCGCCTCGCGGCTCATCCGCTGATACGTGCAGGTCTTCAGAAACTTACCCACCCACACCCCGCCCGTGTACCGCGCCGCCCGGCTCGTCGGCAGGATATGGTTCGTGCCGATCGTCTTATCCCCGTAGGCCACCGTCGTCTCCTCGCCAATAAACAGCGAGCCGTAATTGGTCAGGCGCGCCAGATAGTAATCCACCTCCGCCACGTGTAGCTCGAGATGCTCCGGCGCATACCGGTCGCTCAACTCCACCGCCTCGGCCGCCGACCCGGCCACGTACACAATCCCGTTGTCCCGCCACGCCAACTCCGCCACGTCCCGCGTCGGCAGCACCGCCAACTGCCGGTCCACCTCCGCCATCGTCCGCCGCCCGAACTCCTCGCTCCGGCAGATCAGGCAAACTCCGCTGTTCGGGTC
The DNA here is from genome assembly GCA_019931245.1 of Bryobacteraceae bacterium CoA2 C42. Classification (GTDB taxonomy): domain Bacteria; phylum Acidobacteriota; class Terriglobia; order Bryobacterales; family Bryobacteraceae. The sequence goes on along the minus strand of JAINDL010000055.1, from coordinate 12,642 downwards.
ATGCTCGGCCTGCCCCAGCAGATCGCAGGCCACCAGCGCCGGGTCGGCGCTGTCGTCGGCCAACACCAGAATCTCCGTCGGCCCCGCCAACAGGTCGATGCCGCAGCGCCCGAACAGCTGCCGCTTGGCCTCGGCCACAAACCGGTTGCCCGCCCCGCACAAGATATCCACCGGCTCCACGCCCCCCAACCCAAACGCCATCAGCGCCAGCGCCGGCACCCCGCCCAGCGCGAAAATGCGGTCCGCGCCGGCTTTGTGAATGGCGTTGATCGTCGCCGGATACCACCCCTGCCCCTTCACCGGCGGCGTACACGCCACAATCCGCTTCACCCCCGCCACCCGCGCAGGAATAATGCTCATCTGCGCCGACCCGAACATCGGATACCGGCCTCCCGGAATGTAGCTGCCCACCGCGTTCACCGGAATATGCCGGTGGCCGAGAATCACCCCCGGCCGCAGCTCCACCTCAAGCGGCAGCAGCGTCTGCCGCTGCGCCTCGGCAAAGCGCCGGACGTTGTCCTGACAGTACTCCGTGTCGCGCAGCGCCTGCGCCGAGAGCCGCCCCACCGCCTCGGCAATCTGCGCCGACGAAAGCTCAAAGTCGTCCGGGGCCCAGTCATCAAACTGCCGACTGTAGCGGCGCACCGCGTCCATGCCCTCCCGTTCGAGCGCCAGGAGCATCCGCGTCACCAGCGCCGCCGTCTCAGCATCGTGTTCAAACAGCCGGTGCGTTCCGTCCTTGAGGATCTGCATCGGCATCTATGCTATCGCTTCCCCGCCGCGCCGCCACCCTACCCCATACCAACCTGCCGCATACTAATCAGTAGTGCTCGACCTGTCCCGCGAACTCGGCTTCCGCTTCGATAACTCCTACGCCCGCGACCTGCCCGGCTGCTACGCCCCCGCCGCCGCCGCCCCCGCCCCCGCCCCCCGCCTCATCGCCTTCAATCACGCGCTCGCCCGCGAACTCGGCCTCAACGCCGCCGCCCTCGACTCCCCCGTCGGCGCGGAAATCTTCTCCGGCAACTACGCCCCGCCCGGCTCCATGCCCCTCGCCCAAGCCTACGCCGGCCACCAGTTCGGCCACTTCGTGCCCCAGCTCGGTGACGGCCGCGCCCTCCTCCTCGGCGAAGTCATCGATCTTCACGGCCAGCGCCGTGATATCCAGTTCAAAGGCTCCGGCCGCACTCCCTTCTCCCGCGGCGGCGACGGCAAAGCCGCCCTCGGCCCCGTCCTCCGCGAATACATCCTCGGCGAAGCCATGCACGCCCTCGGCATCCCCACCACGCGCGCCCTCGCCGCCGCCGCCACCGGCGAATCCGTCTACCGCGAATCTCCCCTCCCCGGCGCCGTCCTCACCCGCGTCGCCGCCAGCCACATCCGCGTCGGGACTTTCCAGTTCTTCGCCGCCCGCGGCGACACCGCCAAACTCAAGCAACTGGCCGATTACACCATCGCCCGCCACTACCCCGCTCTCGCCGCCGAAGCCAATCCCTACCTCGCCCTCCTCGCCGCCGTCAGCCGCCGCCAGGCCGAACTCATCGCCCGCTGGATGCTCACCGGCTTCATCCACGGCGTCATGAACACCGACAACATGGCCATCTCCGGCGAAACCATCGACTACGGCCCCTGCGCCTTCCTCGACACCTACCACCCCGCCACCGTCTTCAGCTCCATCGACCACCACGGCCGCTACGCCTACGGCCAGCAGCCCCCCATCGCCCGCTGGAATCTCACCCGCTTCGCAGAAACCCTCCTGCCCCTCATCGACGCCGACCCCCAGGCCGCCATCGCCCCCGCCACCGCCGTTCTTGAAGAGTTCTCCACCCACTACGAAGCCGCCTGGCTCACCGGCATGCGCGCCAAACTCGGCCTCCTCGCCCCGCCCGAACCCGCCGACCTCGCCCTCGCCAACAGCTTCCTCTCCCTCCTCGAGACCCATAAAGTGGACTACACCCGGGCCTTCGGCGCCCTCTCCGCCGCCGCCCGCGGCGACGACGCCCCCCTCCACGCCCTCTTGCCGGCCCCCGCCTGGCAGACGTGGGTCCCTGCCTGGCGGGCCCGCCTTGCTGACCCCGCCGCCTCCGCCCGCGCCATGGACTCCGCCAACCCCGTCTATATCCCCCGCAACCACCTCGTCGAAGCCGCGCTCGCCGCCGCCGTCGAACGCGACGATCTCGCCCCCTTTACCGCTCTTCTCGACGTCCTCGCCCTGCCCTTCACCCCCCGCCCCGGCCTCGAAACCTACACTGAACCCGCCCCCCCGGGCAGCGCCCCCTACCGCACCTTCTGCGGCACCTGAACCCGTAAAACTATCCTCATAGTCGTCTCGCCCCGGCCGATATCCCCTTTGTGGAGGACTCCGCGAGCTAACGGACCGTGTTCGACTCCAACCCATCGGATTCGCAAAGAACTCCTCCTTCGTATGCCGGCCGGCTTGCTGTTACGATGCTGGCTGCCGTGACGCTCTCTTTCCTGGCCGCTACGACGCTTGGCGGCTTCTTCCTGGTCCGTCAGCTCCGCCAGGATGCCGGAACCCGTCTCCTCTCCGCGGGCCAGCGTCTGCGCGACGGGTTTCATGCTGATGTCACCCGCCACGAGGCGGCCCTGCGAACTCTGGCCGCTCGCCGGGACCTCCAGCCCGGTGCCCTGGCCGCCGCCCTCGAAGGGCATCCTGCCTTCCTGGCCCTGCTGGTCACCGGCCCGGACGGCCGCATTTGTCAACTCTACTGCCCCGCTGCGGCCACCGCCCCGCCGCTACCCGGGGAGAATACCTCCGTTGCCGCCCTCGACTACTTCCGGCAGCCCCAGCAGACCCTAAAGCCCTTTCTTTCGAACGCCCTTGCCGATGCCGACGCGCGTCGCCCCCCGGCGGTCGCCCTGAGCGTCCCTCTGATAGACGCCTCCGGACGCTTCGCCGGGGTGGTAGCCGGCCTTCTCGATCCCCGTCGTCTGCCGGCGTTGGCCGCCGTGTCTGCGGATGCCCCGGCCGTCCGACTCCATGATGCCCGGGGTGCGGTGGTCGCCTCGGCCGGCGCCCGCGCCGCGCCCGGCCCCGAACTTCGCCTCCCCTTGGCCGGCGGCGGTTGGAGCCTGGCCGTCCGCCAGCCCTCCGGCCCCTTTCCGGCGCCGCTCGGTGGCTTTCTTCTGGCGGTCGCCCTCCTGCTGCTTCTCTCCGGCGTGGCCGCCTGGTGGGCAGGTCGGCGCATGGCCGGCGCGCTCTCCGCGCCGCTGGCCGACCTCGCCCGGCGCATCCGCCAATATGACCCGGCGGCCCCGGTCGAGCCCCCCGGCGAGGCGATGGGATCGGCCGGTGAGCTCGCCGCCGTCCTCGACGCCTTCCGCCATCTGGCCCAGCGTCTCGCCGCCGATCATCGCCGGTCCCGTGGTCTCCTGGCCGACCTCGAAACGCAATTGAGCGATTCGGCCAGCCGGTTGGCGAACTCCGAGTCGCGTTACTTCCAGTTGCTCTCCCGCACGAGCGATATCTCCTACAGTACGGGACCCACCGGTCTGCTGACCTCCTGGAACGAGGCATTTGAACGCCTTCTCGGGCCCGTCCCGCCCGGGGCGAAGATCCAGCACTGGCTCGATCGGCCCAACCGTCATCTTCTTCAGCGCGCCGCGATCGGCCAGATACGGAATCGCACCGATGCGGCCGAGGTCGAAGTTGCCGTCACCCTTCCCGGCGGCGAGTCCCGCTGGCTGGCCCAAATCAGCCGTCTCCTGCTCGATCCCCGGAGCGGCGTGATCGGCTTTCAGGTTGTCGCCGAAGATATCACCGAACGGCGCCTCGCCCGCACCGCCCAGCGCGAAGCCGAGGAACGGTACGCCCTCGCCGTGCGCGGCAGTAAGAACGGGATCTGGGATTGGGATCTCCGCACCGGGACCGTCTACTACTCGCCCCGCTGGCGGGAGATGCTCGGCATCCCGCCCGGCGCGCCCTGCGAGACGCCCGAAGCCTGGTTGACGCGCGTTCATCCCGGCGACGTCCGCTCCCTGCAGGCCGACCTCAACTCCTTCCTGCGTCAGGACGGTATCGAGATCTTTGAATCCGAGCACCGCATCCAGCATGGCGATGGCACCTGGCGCTGGGTGATGACCTGCGGCGCGGCCGTCCGTGGAGCCGATGGACGCGCTCTCCGCATCGCCGGTTCGGCCTCCGATCTCACGGCCGGCAAACTGGTCGATCCTCTCACGGGCCTCCCGAACCGCCTGGCCGCCCTCGAACGGCTCGAACAACTCCTCGGCCGGCAGCGGGAAGACCCCAACCGCCCCTTCGCGCTGTTGTTCATGGACCTCGACCGCTTCAAAATGGTGAACGACAGCCTCGGCCACGTCAAAGGCGACCACCTGTTGCTCGGCGTCTCCCGCCGCCTGATGGCTGCCCTAGATCAGGTCGATGGCGCAGTTGGTTTTGTCGGGCGCCTCGGCGGCGACGAGTTCGTCGTCGTGCTCGATGACGCCCCCGGCGGGCGCATCGCCGTGGCCGTGGCGCAGGCCGTGCAGCGCGAAATGCAGGCTCCCTTCTCGCTCGACGGATCTCTCCTGTTTGCTTCCACCAGCATTGGCATCGCCATCAGCGAACCTTCGCAGACCTCCGCCGAGGACCTCCTGCGCAACGCCGATACCGCCATGTACCATGCCAAGAGCGCCGGCCGTGGCAGGTACCGCATTTTCGACAGCAGCATGCGCGCCACGGCCATCGCCCGTCTTGCGCTCGAAACCGATCTGCGCCGCGCTCTCGACGATGGCGAGTTCGAACTCTTCTATCAGGCCCAGGTCGATCTGGCCACCGGTCGCTTGTCCGGCTTTGAAGCCCTCGTCCGCTGGCAGCACCCCACCCGTGGTCTCCTCCCGCCGAGCCAGTTCATCTACGCCGCCGAAGAGAACGGACTCATCCTCCCGCTCGGCCGCTGGGTGCTTGAGCAGGGCTGCCGCCAGTTGGCCGCCTGGCAGTCCCGCCTGCCCGCCTGCGGCGGCCTGTCGGTCAGCATCAACCTCTCCGCGCTCCAGTTCAACGATCCCAAACTCGCGACCGTTGTCGCCTCCGTACTCGCCGAAACCGGCCTCGATCCCCACCGGCTCCATCTTGAGGTCACCGAAACAATGCTCGCCGCCGATCCGGGCGTCGCCCGGTCGACGCTCGAAGAGCTGTCCGCCATGGGCGTTGCCCTCGAAGTGGATGACTTCGGTACCGGCTATTCCTGCCTTGGTCAACTTCACCAACTGCCCTTCAATACCGTCAAAGTCGACCGCACCTTCGTACATGCGATGGACTCCCAGCAAAAATCGCAGAATGAGGGACGAAAAATCGTCGAATCGATAGTCAACCTGTCCGGCAACCTCGGGATCAGCGTCATCGCCGAAGGGATTGAAAACGAAGACCACTGGGTCCTGCTCGCGCGCCTGGGCTGCAATATCGGCCAAGGCTACTACTTTTCCCGCCCGGTCGATTCCGAAGCCGCCTTCGAACTGGCGACCCGCCGCCTTAGCCAGCCCTGGCCCGTGCCGGCCTCCCTTTGTGCCGATCCCGCCGCTCTCCTGCAGCTCGAACGATCCCTGCGAGGCGCTACCCCCACCCGTCCCACGCCCCCGCAGTAAACCGAGGCCGAGTGAGTCCGGGGCCGGTGGCGTCCGGCCTCGCTTTGCTCTTATCATCGGTCATGCGTTTCGTCGTTGGCCTTCTTGTCCTGCTCGCCGTTTCCGGTAATGCGCAACTACGTCCCGGCGCCGCTCGCGCCGCCGGTATGTCGCCCGAGGGCCTCGAAGCCGCCGCGGCCATTTTGAAAGGCGAGGTGGAGTCCGGCAAGCTCGGCGCGGCGTCCATCCTCGTCGCCCGGCGCGGCCAGATCGTCCTGCACCGCGGCTTCGGCAAAAGGGGGCCGGGTCGCGGGGGCGCCCCCGTGGCGCCGGATGCGGTTTATCTGCTTGCCTCGATCACCAAGCCCGTCGCCGTCAGCGCGCTGCTGCTGTTGGTGGACCGCGGTCTGGTGCGCCTGGATGATCCGGTCGTCAAGTACCTGCCGGAGTTCCGCGCGGCGGACCGCGCGGCTGTCCGCGTCCGCGACCTGCTGAGTCACATCTCCGGTCTGCCCGACATGCTCCCCGAGAACATTGAACTGCGCCGCGCGCACGCCCCGCTCAGCCGGTTTGTGGCCGCTACCATGACGACGCCGCTGCTTTATGCCCCGCGCACGGACTTCCGCTACCAGAGCATGGGCACGCTACTGGCGGGCGAGATTGTCGAGCGCGTCACCAAACAGCGGCTACGCGATTTCTTGCGCCAGGAGGTGTTCGTGCCCCTCGGCATGCGGGGGAGCGCGCTGGGCCTTCCCGCGGGCGGGGAGATTTCCGATACCGTCTGGTGTGACGAAGGGCCCAACCCGAACCGGGCGGACAGCGAACGCTTCGGGCCCAACAGCCCCTACTGGCGGGACATGGGCCACCCTTGGGGAGGCATGCACAGCACGACCACCGACCTCGCTCTTCTTCTGCAGACGTTTCTTGCGAAAGGGATGAGCCGGGGCAAGCGTTGGATGTCCCCGGCGTCGGTGACCGCCATGACTACCGATCAGAACACGCATTTACGGCACCCCTGGGGGCTTGGATGGGCGCTGGGCCGCTCGACCGCCTGGATGTATTTCGGGGACAAAAACTCGGCTCGGACTTTTGGTCACTCGGGCGCCACGGGCACGGTGGCGTGGGCCAATCCTGAGCTCGATTTGATTACGGTTATCCTGACGAACCGGCCGGTCTCGGCTGATCAGGGCGCGCTGCTGTCGCGCGCCTCGAACGCGGTGCTGGCGGCGGTGGAGTAGCGGTTCACAGGCATTGACATCCGGAACGTGGCTCGACACAATCTCCCGTATGAATCTTGCCAACTATCTGACCAGCATCCTTATCTCTCTCGGGTGCGGCATTGTCGGCTTCTTTGCAATCTATAAGCTGTTTGACTGGCTGACGCCCGAGTTGAATTTCCCGGTTGAATTGGCCAAGGGGAATCTCGCGGTGGCGGTGTTTCTCGCCGGGCTGTTCGTGGGCGTGGGCCTGCTGCTCGGGAGCGCGATCAAGTGAAGCTACTGGTGGTGGTGCTGCTGGCCGCCGCGCTGCCCGGCGAACTGGCGCAGAGCCTGACGGCCTGGCTGGAGGCGAATCTGGGGCGGCCTTACGTGTGGGGCGCGACCGGTCACAAGAGCTATGACTGTTCCGGTTTTGTCTGGAGAATGCTGACCGACAACGGGGTTTTTCTCAAGCGCACGACCGCGCGGAAGCTGTACATGGCCACCGAGCCGGCGGCGCAGCCCGACTTTGGCACTTTGGTTTTTTTCGATGATCTGAAGCACGTGGGTATTTTGCAGGATCAGCGTTCGTTTTTTCACGCCTCTTCGAGCCAGGGGACGATCCGGGCTCCGCTGGCTCCTTACTGGGCGCCCAAGATTGTCGGCTACCGGCGCCTGCCGGTTGCTGGGGACGAGCCGCGCCCTACGCAATAATCTCGCGGATCGGGGCTCCGATATCGATTTCCAGCCGCTTTTGTCCCGGGATCTCCAGTTTCCGCGAGTCGAGGCCCAACTGGTGCAGGACCGTGGCATGGATATCGGTGACATAGTGGCGGTTTTCGACCGTGTGGAAGCCGATTTCGTCGGTGGCTCCGTGGGCGATGCCTTTTTTGAGACCGCCGCCGGCCATGACAACGGAGAAGCCAAACGGGTGGTGGTCGCGGCCTTCGCGGGCTCCTTCGACGCCCGGGGTGCGCCCGAACTCGGTGCCGATCACGAGGAGGGTTTCGTCGCGCATGCCGCGTTGCTTCAAGTCGCGTATCAGGGCCGCGATGGGGCCGTCGACTTCGCCGCAGAGCCGGGCGTGGTTTTTTTTCAGCTCGGCGTGGGAGTCCCAGCCGTTGGCGTCGGTCCGGTATCCGTGAAAGATCTGGACGAAGCGGACGCCCCGTTCGAAGAGGCGCCGGGCGGTCAGCAGATCCTGTCCGAAGTGCCGGGTCTTTTCCTGCTCAAGGCCGTAGAGGCGGCGGGTATCGGCGGACTCGGCCGCGTGGCGGAAGACTTCGGGCACGGCTGACTGCATGCGGAACGCCAGTTCGTAGGATTTGATGCGGGCCCGGACGCTCGAGTCCTCCGGATACTCGACGGCGTCGAGGGCATTGAGCTGGCCGATGAACTCGAACTGCCGGCGCTGCTCTTCGGGCGTCATGGCCAGTCCGGGCGCGGCGTAGGGTAGGGGGTGCGCGGGGTCGCTGGCGAGCAGGACGCCGCTGTGGCGAGGCCCGAGGTAGTTGGCGCCGTAGGTGCCGGCGCCGCCGAGGTGCGGCGGCGTGGGCGGCCCGAGGACGACGAAGGCCGGCAGGTTCTCGTTGAGGGTGCCGAGCCCGCAGTGTACCCAGGAGCCGATGGACGGGAAGTAGCCCTGGAAGATATGCCGGCCGGTGTGGAACTGCAGTTGCGCGGCGTGATCGTTGTCGATGGTCCAGACGGAGCGGACGACGGCCAGTTCGTCGGCCAGTCCGGCCACGTGGGGCCACCAGTCGCTGATGGCGAGGCCGCTTTGGCCGTGGCGCCGGAAGCCGACCTGGAGGGGCAGGACGGTGGTCATCAGCTTCCGATCGTTGGCGGTGAACTCGACGACGTTCTGCTTGGTGAAGGGCGCGTCGAGGACGCCGCGATGGGGAGTCTCGGCGATGGTTTTGCCGGCCCACTTGTTCAGTTCCGGCTTCGGGTCGAAGGATTCGAGCTGGCCGAGTCCGCCTTCGAGAGAGATCCAGATGACGAGTTTGGCTTTCGCCGCGTGGTGGGTGGCGCAGCGCGCCCGCAGCGCGCCGAGCGCCAGGCCCGTCATTCCGATACCCGTATCTGCCAGAAAGGTTCGCCGTTTCATCGGATGGTCACAAATTCGTTGCGGTTGAAGAGAGCGTGGATGAGCAGCGCGCGGCGATCCGGGTTGTTGCCGAGGTAGTTGCGGGCGAGGGCGCGTTCGGCTTCCGTGGGCGGGCGCGAGGCGTGCGGCCAGGCGGCGGGCGTTTTCGAGGCTCAGGCGGCTGTTGGCCCGGGCGAGGGCCTGTTGGGGCACGATGCTTTCGGGCCGGACGAAGCAGGCGGAGGGATCGACGCCATCGAAGACCTTGAGGAAGGTCAGTTGAGCGTCGGGCGTGACGCGGAAGTAGAGACTGCGCCGGGGGGTATCGGCCTGGGACTCTTCGTGGAGTTCCGGTCCGCTCATGGTGAGGTCGAGGTTTTCGGCGGCGGCGAGCACGGAATCGCGAATGACTTCGGCTTCGAGGCGCGGGGCGGTGGTGGTTCGGGCGCGGTAGGCCTGGCTGGTGACGATGAGCCGGTGCAGCGTTTTCAAATCCCAGTTGGAGTCCACGAACTCGGCGGCGAGCCAGTCGAGCAGAGCGGGATGGGTGGGCGTTTTGCCGTTGCGCCCGAAGTCGGCGACGCTGGCGACGAGGGGCGTGCCGAAGTGGCGGAGCCAGATGTGATTGACGGCGACGCGGGCGGTGAGGGGGTTGTCACGCCGGGTGATCCATACGGCGAGGGCGGTGCGGCGTCCGGTGGCGGTTTTCGGGTAGAGCGGGCCGAGGGGGGTATAGCCTTCGGCGGGTTTGTTGAGGGCTTCGATGGCTTGTTCGAGGGCGCGCTTGGCGGGGGCGACTTTGGTGTCGTCGAGTTTTTCCGCGGATAGGGCGCCGGCGAGGCGCTGCTGGGCGCGGAGCAGTTCGGCTTCGGCGGTGCGCGCGGCGAGGGCGCCGGGGCTTTGGGCGGGTTTGGATTCGTCGCCGGCGGGTTGGGTAGGGGCGTTGGGCTGGGCTGGTTGGGCGGCCAGGGTTTCTGTGGCGGTACCGCCGTTCGGTTCAGTGCGGGCGGGATCGGGATTGGCCGGGGCGCCGGGTTCGACGTGGGCTCGCGCGGCGGTCAACTCCTTTTCTCCCACCGCGAGGCGCTCTTCGGCCTCGCGCACCAGGGCGGCCGGGGGCGGGGGTTCCATCCCGTCGATCCACGCCGCCAGCAGCGCGATTTCAGCCGACGTGAGGGGCGGGCCGTTCAACGGCATCCGCGGCGACAACTCACCCCGAACAATTCGGAGCAGCGGGCTCTGCGCGCTCCTACCGACTTCGACGGCCGCACCAAAGCGTTTGCCGCCCGCCATGGCCGATTTCGCCGTGGCCACGTTGAAGCCGCCGCAACGGGCTTCGAGCAGAGGCTTCACCTGCCGGTCGAAGTCTACCGCCGGGCCGGCCGGGCGGACCCAGGGAAGGGCCGTCCGCGCGGCGTTGGGGCGGGCGCGCGTCCCGGCGAGGTCGCGTGCGATGTCCTCGACGCGGGCCTGGGCGGCGGCCAGAAGAGCGGCGCGCACCTCGGGCCGCAGATCGGGATAGTAGCTGTTCACGGGCAGGGCGACGGGCCGGACGGCGGCAATGCCCGGACCGAGAGCCGGGGGCGTGGCCGGGGAGAGTGGCCGGGATCTATCGGGATTCTTTTCGTCTCCTTTGTGAAAGAGAAAGGTATCGGCGTAGATGGCCGGCTGGAGAAAGGTTCCGGCGGCGTTGGCGAGGTCCTGCCGCGGGGCTGCGTCGAAGACGCGGGCGAGGCCGTCTTTCGCGAGGTCGGCCTGGCCGGGGACGCGGTCGAGCCGGACATCGTGGGGCTCGAAGAAGGCCCGGAAGCGGTAGTAGTCCTCCTGCGAGAGCGGATGGTATTTATGATCGTGGCAGCGAGCGCATTTGAGGGTTAAGCCGAGGAAGCCGGTGGCGCGCAGGGCGTTGGGGTCGCCGGGGGCGATTTCATTGGCGGCGAGCATTTCGCGCACCATTTGGCCGCAGCTTTTGTTGGCGTTGAGGGATTCGATGATCCAGTCGCTGTAGCGCCAGATATCCATCCAGTGGCGGCCCCAGCGTTCGCCGTAGCGCGGGCTGGCGAGGAGGCGGTCGACGACGGCGTCCCAGGCGCCGGGGGATTGGCCGGCCGGGAAGGCGTTGATTTCGGCGGGCGTGGGGGGCAAGCCGGTGAGGTCGAGCGAGACGCGGCGCAGGAGCGTGTAGCGATTGGCGGGTTCGGCGGACGGGCCGAGGAAGGCGTCGATGGGATGGCCGGCGCCGGCGGGAACGGCGGGCCGGCGCACGGCTTCGAACGCCCAGTGTGTTTTGTCTTCGAGGGGGCCAGTGAAGGGCGCGCCGGCGCGAATCCACGCGGCGAGGGCGGCCAAGTCGGTTTCCGTGAGTTTGGCGCCGCCGAGGGGCATGCCCGGCTCTTTGCGGTGCGCGGCGAACTGATAGAGCGGGCTGGCTTCGGCATCGCCGGGGACGAGGGCCGGGCCGCGGGGGCCGCCGCGCAGCGCGGCGGGGCGAGAGGTGAGGTCGAGCCCGCCCTGCTTCGTTTTGGCGTTGTGGCAGCCGGCGCAGCGGGTCTCCAGGATTTTGACCGGATCCTGCGCGGCGGCCGGGACGGCCAGCAGGACGAAAATGGCGCGCCACATGACCCCCACTTTAATCTGAATCGAGGAAGGACAGCGGCGGCCGCTGAGCGCGGGGCCGGACGCCGGCAGGCGGTTGGCGGCGCACGGGTTTTCGCGCGGGAGGAGCCCGGGGACGTCCGGGGCGAGGATCTGTTCGGTGGTGGCTATACGCCGGCCTTGGACTTTGGGGCGGCGAATGGGGGCGCTTGGTGCAGTTGGCCTGGGTTGAGGCGGTTTGATTTGGGTTCTTCCTGGGTTCTCCTTGGGTTCTATTGGGTTCATTTGGGTACGGAATTTGAAAGAACCAAGTTTGTAACTCCCTATTTTTGAACAACTTCCTGGGTTCTTGCTTCCGCCCGCGGGCGTGCGTGACGCGCGCGTTATATATATCGCCGGAGACGGGATGGACCTGGCGCCCCGGCGGGGTTCGACGCCCTGCCGGGGCGCCGGTGGCCGGGCGGATCGCGGCTGCCGGGCCGGGAGGGGCGTTCGGTTGACGCGGGGAAAGAGTTGTTGGCTGGACATGGGGAAACGATCTCCGGGATGCTTTGAGGGTGGCATGGCGGCGGGGGGAATCCGGGCGAGGGTATCGCGGAAGCCGCGTGGTTATTGGGGGAAAAAATTCCGATGAGTTGTGAATCCTCATTCCCGGCTTGCGCGGAGGCACAAGCGAAGGATGAAAATGGGCCGGGAGGTGAGCGATTCTGGAGTTGGTTGCAGGGAGGCGGGTCGGTTTGCGGTTGGTGCTTCGAGCCCGTGCGTGAATCTGACCCGGGACGCGCTTAGGAACCACGAAGTGGAGCACACGGTTCGTTGAGCCGGGTAGCCCGAGAAGAATAGCCTGAGTATTTTCGAGCGTCCTTCCCATCCGAACCGCCCAGGAGGTTTCGGTGAGAGTTGTTCCTAGCCGCTGCTGCGGCATCGATATTCCCAAGGGTTCGGTCACCGCCGGCGTCCTGGTTTGGGGACGAAAGGAGAGCGGGAGGTGCGCCCGAGGCCCTTCGCCACGGACCTGGAGGAGTTGCCGCGGCTTCGCTTTTGAGGAACTCGCGCACAACGGACTCGCTTCGGCCCGGCGGGAGGGGCGAGTTCCTCGCCCGTTGGTGCCGGGCCTGCGCGGCCTGTGCGCTTCTGAGGAACTCGCGCACAACGGACTCGCTTCGGCCCGGCGGG
>JAINDL010000074.1 GCA_019931245.1 Bryobacteraceae bacterium CoA2 C42 | reverse complement strand
AGACGCGGTTCCGCAGAAGCGTTGCGCCCGGGTAGGCCGGGAGCAAAGGAGAAGGAACCTGCGACGGCGTGACTCGGTGATGCAAACGGAAGAGGTTCAGGCAGCGGAAGTAGGCCGAATAGCTACAAACTGGCGCCCTTGGAGACAGCCGCGTAACTCATTGATTCCAAAGCCTCGGAGACGCGGTTCCTTAAAAGATCCGGCGCGTCAGTTTGTCCACCGAGAACTTGGCGGTATCCGCCACCGCCATCACCGTCATCACCCCGGCCTGCACTGGATCGGTGACGACCAGGTCGGCGGCGTCTGGCACCGAGCCGGCCATGTTGAGGCTGACGACAAGGAGCCCCTTGGTGCGCACTTCGCGGACCGCGGTTTCAATTTCGCCGCCCATCAACGATCCGGCGAGGACCAGGGCCTTGGCGCGGGGCAGGCGGGCCACGGCGCGCACGGCCGCGGCGAGGGACTTTTCGCCGACCAAGGGGATGGTATCGACCGAGATGTGCTCGCCGCGGATGTTGTGGCGGTCGGCCTCCATGATGGCGCCGATGGCGACTTGGCCCACCTGGGCGCCGCCGCCCATGATGATGATCCGCTTGCCGTAGACCTTCTGCAGGGTCTCGACGAGTTCGACCTCGTCTACGCGCTCAAGAGCGCGGAGTTCCGCCAGCAGGGCTTCCGTATCGCCCGGCAGGTCAATTTCGAGGTAGGTGCGTGAGTGGACCACGCTCTCGATGATCTCGACGGAGACGATGTCGCCCGAGTGATGCGCGATGACGCCGGTAAGCTGATGCAGGAAGCCCGGACCGGCGTCGCCGCGTGCCTCTAGGCCAATCCGCTGCTTCATAGTTCGTACTTCTTGACGATCTCGGGCCAGATGCCCTGGGCGGAGAGGATCAGTTGCACGGCATCGCGAACGGCGCCGCAGCCGCCGCGGTTGGGGGTGGTCCAATGGGCCGCGGCTTTGACCTCGGGCCGGGCGTTGGCGACGGCAATGCTCAGGCCAACGCGGCGCATGATGACGACATCGGTGAAGTCGTCGCCGATGTAGGCGACCTGCTGGGGGTTGATTTTGGCATCGGCCAGAATCTCGTCGAGGATCGGGATCTTTTCGATGTGGCCCTGGTAGATGTAGGCCATTTTGCACTGCTTGGCGCGGACTTCGGTGGCCGGCGAGACGCGGCCGCTGATGACGCCGGTTTTGATGCCGTACCAGCTGAGCCACTGCAGGCCGATGCCGTCCTGGGAGTCAAATCCCTTGGTTTCAAAGATCTGGCCGTCCGGGCCGGGGACGTTCCACAGGGTACCGTCGGTCATGACGCCATCGACATCCATGAGGAGCAGTTTGATGTTGGCGGCCTGGGCGAGGAGCGCGGGAGAGAAGACGAGGTCCATGAACTCCTCAGTGTAGCAGCGGGGCGGGAGAACCGGCTTCGCGCCGGCATACACTACAATAAAACGATGTTCGGAGCGATCGAGGCGGGTGGCACGAAGTTCGTGTGCGCGGTGGGCACGGGACCGCAGGATGTGGTGATGTCGGCGGAGATTCCGACGACGACGCCGGAGGAGACGATGGCGGGGGTGGCCGCTTTTTTTGCGGGGCGGAAGGTGAAGCGGGTGGGCATCGCCTGTTTTGGCCCGGTGGAACTGGCGGCGGGCCGGATCGCCCGGACGACGCCGAAGGTGGCGTGGCGCGGCTTTGGCATGCAGGCGGCGGTGGAGAGCGCGCTGCGGACTCGGACGGTGCTCGATACCGATGTGAACGGTGCGGCGCTTGGCGAGCAGATGTGGGGCGCGGGGCAGGGAATTGATCCGCTTCTGTATCTGACGGTGGGAACGGGCATTGGCGGCGGCGGGGTGGTGGGCGGAAAGCTACTGCACGGGCTGCTGCATCCGGAGATGGGGCACGTGCGGGTGCCGCGGGTAGACGCGGCGCCGGGCATCTGCTTTGCGCATGGGGACTGTCTCGAAGGCTTGGCTTCCGGGCCGGCGATTGCCGCGCGGGGATATGATTATGACTTAGCGGCGGAGTATCTGGGCATGGCGATTCAGATTTACACGTGCGTGTTATCGCCGCGGATGGTGTTAGTTGGTGGCGGCGTGATGAAGCGGGCGGGGATGTTAGCGAAGGTGCGGGTTGCCGCCAAGCGGTACATGGCCGGTTATGCGCCGATGCCGGTGATCCGGGCGCCGAAGTTTGGACAGCGGGCCGGGACGCTGGGCGCGCTGGCGCTGGCGGTGCGCGGTTGATTCTCATTTCCGAAGCGCTACGCCTGTTCATGCACGGCGTCCTGTTGGTGTTGCTGCGCGTGCGGCGGCGGGGGGAACGGCTGCCGTCGAGCGGTCCGGCGCTGGTGGCGGCGAACCATTACTCGTTTCTTGATGCGTTCCTGATGGGGAGCGGCACGCGGCGTTGGATCCGGTATCTGCTGTGGAAGCCCTACTACGAGAATAAGTACGCGCAACCGTTTGCCAAGGCGCTGTTCTGCATTCCGATGGCGCAGGAGGGTGTCCGGGAGATTATCGCCAACCTGCGCGGGGCGCAGGCGGTGATTCAACAGGGGCACATGGTAGGGATCTTTCCCGAAGGTGAGATTACGCGGACGGGAGCCATGGGACCGTTTCGGCGGGGCTATGAAAAGATTCTGCAAGGGACGGAGGCGCCGATCATTCCGATGCATTTGAGCGGGTTGTGGCGGCATCCGCTGTCGCCGACGCCGTCGCCGTGGTTCCCCTGGCGGCGGTGGGAGGTGACGATTTCGATCGGCAAGCCGCTGCCGGGCTCGACAGGCCCGGAGGAGTTGCAGCGGCAGGTGCTGCGGCTGATTGGGCAGACGCTCGCCGAGCGGTTCCGCGAAGTGGCGGTGCGGGAGCGGGAGACGGTGGCCGTGGACGGGCTGACGTTTGGGGCGTGGTGGCAGGAGGCCCGGCGGCGGCGGGGGGGGCGGCTCGAGGAAGTGACGGCGGCCGAGGACCGGGAGTACGCGATTGCGGTGATGGCGGCGGTGCTCGGGATGGGGGATGCGCCGGTGGTGATGGACGGGTTGGCGGTACGGCAGCAGGATCTGCTGGCGACCATCGAGAGCGCGGCGATGTTTGGCACGCCCGCGGCCGGGCGGCTGTACGAGTTGCTGTTTGCGATGGCCATGGGGCGGCCGTGGCGGCCGGGAGAAGGGAAGTGGTTGGTGTTCTGGGAGATGGGTGGGCCGGTGGCGTTTGCGGGGAAGCCGCTGCTGGGGGTAACACGGCGGGTGGACGCGGACGGCATTTTGCACCTGACGGGTCCGGGGCGGGAGTCGGAGTGGAACACGGGCCGGTTGGCGGCCGAGGTCTTGGGGGAGGGATAGCCTACCCCAAGACCTCGGCTAATGAAGCGGACGAGGCGGCGCCCGCCGCGGCGATGGCGTCGGCGCGGGGTTGGGTGTGACGCGGCGGGTGGAGGACGGCGGCGTGCTGCCCGCGCGGGTTTCGGGGTGGGCGTAGGAGTGCAGCGTAGGCCGACGGGCCGCCGCGGTTGGGGCGGCGTCTCTTCGCGCCGTCAACTGACGAAGCGCTCGAGTCGCCGCAGGATGCCGTCGGAGGCAACGCCCGCCGCGGCGATGGCATCGGCGCGCGCCTGGGAGTCGGCCACGGCGTAGATGCGCAGTTCGTCGGCATTGCCGGAGGGACGGACGTGAGCGACGTCTCCTCCGGCGAACAGCATGCGGACGCCGTCCGTGCGGTCAATCCGCTCGAGCGGGCCGAAGCCGTGTTCGGCGGTGAAGAAGCGGGCGATGGTTTCGGGGGTCAGCTGATCGAGAATTTTGAGGCTGGTCGGGCGCGGAAACTCCTTGAGCAGCGCGGCGCGGCTGAAGCGCGCGGGCAACCGATCGAAGAGTTCTCCCAACGTTCCGGGGCCGGCCGCAAACAGGGCGCACAGCAGCGGGAGGAAGGCATCGCGGGTGGCGAGGGCACGCAGGCCGGGCAGGTCCGAACCCAACAGGAAGCCGCCGTTGGCCTCCCAGCCGCAGACGATCTGCTTACCCGAAGCCAGGGCGGCTTCCATGCCGGCGATAACGAAGGGCGAACCGATGCGTGTTTTGGGGGCGAGGACGGCGGCGAGGCTGCCGCGGTCAATGGCGTCGTTGCAGCTGACGGGGACGACAACCGCGCCGGCGCCGAGATACTCGGCTACGACCATGCCGAGCAGGTCCCCGCCGAAAAACCGCAGCGAACCATCGCTGTTTACGCCCAGCAGCAGGGGGCGGTCACTGTCTCCATCGGTCGAGGCGACGGCGTCGTACGGCCCATCGACGAGCGCCTGAATGGCGGCCAACTGAGAGGCTTCGATGTTTTCGGTGTCGATGGGGACGAAGGATTCGCTGCGGCCGGCCGGGACGACTTCGGCGCCGAGGCGCTGCAGCAGGGTGACGAGCAGGTCGCGGCCCACGGCGGAATGCTGATAGACGAGGATGCGTTTGCCCGCCAGCGACTTGCCGGCGAAGAAGACGGTGTAGCGCTCAAGATAAAGTTCGGCGGCCTCGGGGCTTTCGGGCGGCAGCGGGGCGGGAGCCGTTTTGAAGGCGCCGGAGGCATCAAACCGGGAGTCGCCGGCAGACTCCTGGTAGAGGCGATCGCGCCAGCGGGCGACGAAGGCGTTAATTGGCTCCTCGTGATGTTTGAGCAGTTCGCCGCGCGAGGTGTTCAGCTTGTACCCGTTGCGATTAAACGGGATGTGGCTGCCGGTGACCATGAGCGAGGCCTTGCCGCGGGAGAGGGCATAGGCCATGAGGGCCGGGGTAGGGATGCACCCGCAGTTGACCGGAACCATGCCGGCATCTCGGATCGCCTCGACGGCGGCGGCGGCCAACGCGGGTGAACTGGGCCGAAGATCACAGGCGAAGTAGAACTCTTCCCCAACGCAAATGCCACCTTCTGGGGCGGAGAGCGCCAGCAGAAATTCCAGTTCCGCTCTCACGTTTAAATAGATTTCAAGCGGGGTGAGATGGATAATCTCGCCCCGCCGTCCGCTGGTACCGAACTTCAGAAGAACCGGGGGAGTCAACAGCGATTGTCGTAGAGTCACCCGACTATTGTCGCCAATCGAGGGCCCACCGGCGCAAGTCTGCCGGGGGGAATTAGCGGAGAGCCTTTTCGATGGCCGCCGCCAGTTCGGGGCTATCGGGGCTCACGCCGGGTTCAAAGCGCTGCACCGGCTTACCATCTTTGCCGACGAGAAACTTCGTGAAATTCCACTTGACGTCGCCGCCCATGGTGGAGGTAAGGAACTGATAGAGGGGCGTCTGATCGCTCCCCTTGACGCTCACCTTGCTCATGACCGGGAAGGTGACGCTGTACTTGCGGGAGCAGAACTGCTTGATCTCTTCGTTCGAACCCGGTTCCTGGCCGCCGAAATTGTTCGCGGGAACGCCGACAATCACGAGGCCTTTGCCCTTGTACTTCTCATAGAGGGCCTGCAGACCGGAATACTGGGGGGTGTATCCGCACTGGCTGGCCACGTTGACCAACAGCACGGCCTTGCCCTTGAACGTCGACAGGGGCGTAGCCTGGCCGTCGATGTTATTCATTGTAAATTCGTGGATGGAGGATGCGGAGAAAGCTGCGGAGGTCATAAGGAGGGCCGTAAGTAAGGTCTTCATACAGCCCTCCTGATGCTTGCGGGTAAGGGGAAGTTGCAGGGTTATTCGTTGTAGTGGAAGGTAGCCACAAAGGCGCTACGCTTCTCCGGGCTGGACCAGGTGGTGCCGAGATCCTTTCCGGTGTAGTTATGCGCGAGGGTGTAGGCCGGCATGGCATGGTCGGTGGAGACCATGGGCGGATACCAGACGTCCTCGTGCGAGCAGTGGTTGTCGCCTTCGGTCAACTGGCGCGTCTGAATGGCGGCCAACTCGCCGGCCTGCAGTTTGGCGGTCGCCTTGTGCACGTCGTTGTTGGCGACGTCGATAGACACCGGCCGGTAGTCAACCCGGACGACGTTCATCAACATATCCTTGCTCATCGCCTGGGCGAACTTCCGGAGCGCGAGCCGCTGTTCCGGCGACGCCTTTTCATCGATGATCAAAGCGCTCTTGACGGGGAACGTGGTCGCCGCGAAGGTGTTGCCAATGGTACCGCTGGCCTTTACTACCCCGACCACCGACAATCCGTCTAGTTTGACTCCGTCATACGAGCCGGAGTTGATCTTCCAGCCCATCACGGCCAGATCGCCTTTCAACTCGGTCTCCGAGTTGGCAAAGCAGGGGCCCACGTACACATCCGCACTCCGGGCTTCCATGTAAAAACCCTTAATGCCAGTTCCGGCAAACGCAAACGAGGCGGCCATTAAAGTAGCGAAGATTGTTTTCATGCCTTCTCCTTACAGCAGCTTGAAGCAATTGCGAGCTTCGTTGCACTCATACTCATCGACCCCTTTTCCATCCGGTCCGAGCGGCAGTTGGGTCTTCTGACACCAGTATAACCGGTCGTTGGAGGCCTGTACGGTCGGGTCCCAGATGGCGTCGATGTACATGCCCTTCCAACAGAGATTCGAGCACCGGTCGTCGTCCGGCCGGCTTAATCCGGCCCGGATCATACAGCTTTGACGCCTGCCGCCGTCAAAAGGGCCCGCTTGACGGCCACCTTTGCCAGTTGCACCTTGTACGCATTCTGGCTGAGGGGCTGGGCGCCGGCGACCGCCGCCGCTCCCGCCTTTTCGGCCGAGTCCGCAGTGATGGTCTGTCCGACCAGCATCTTTTCCGCTTCGGTCGCGCGCACCGGGGTCGGGCCGACGTGGCCGAGGGTGATCGAAGCCGAAGTCACCTTTGTTCCGGCCATCCGCAGGGCGACGGAGGCGGTGGCGAGGGGCCAATCGAGCGCCTGCTTGTGCCGCACTTCGTAGGTGGCGTTCTTCGTGGGCGAAGCGGGGACGAGGATCTCGGTGACGATCTCGTTCGAGGCCAGCGCGATTTCGCGTTCGCCCTCGGCGGCCGGGGCCTTGAAGAACTGGCTCGCGGGTACATCCTTCGTCTTCCCGTCGGCACCCGCGATCTTCACGGTAGCTCCCAGCGCCACCAGCGCCGGACCGAGGCTCGAAGCGCTGACAAAGTGCGCCGAGCCGGAGCCGAAGATGGCATGGTACTTGTTCTCGCCGTTCTCGACGAGGCTCTTATTGAGCAGGCCGTTGCCGCTGCGGAAGTACCAGCAGCGCGGGCGCTGACAGAGGTCGCCGCCGACGGTACCCATATTGCGGATCTGCGGGCTGGTGACCCCGAGCGCCGCCTGCACGAGCGACGGGTAAGCCGCGCGGATGAGCTGGTTAGAGGCCAACTCATCGAGCGTAACCGTGGCGCCGATGCGGATGTTCCCGCCGGTTTTGGCGATGCCGCCGAGCGTCTTGATGTTCTTGATGTTCACTAGCCGCTTGGGCTGGTGGACATCGTCCTTCAGCAGGCTGAGCAGGTCCGTGCCGCCGGCGAGCACCTCTGCGCCGGCCGTCAGGAGGCTCAAGGCCTCCTTGAGGGTGGTGGGATTGGCGTATTCAAAGTTTTCCATTACGCATTCCTCCGGTTGGCCAGAGCGGCCAGCACTCGTTCGGGAGTCAGCGGGACCATGGGCACCCGGACACCGAGCGCGTTGGCCGCCGCATTCGCAATCGCCGCAATTCCGCCAATCGCGCACGGCTCACCGAGGCCGATAATGCCACGGGCGTCGTGCTCCGGCGTGATGTCCATGTGCACCGTCAGTTTGCCCACGTCCGGCAGGCCGGCAAGCTTGTAGAACTCCATGTCGGCGTTCAGGACGCGGCCCGTCGTCTGGTCGGTGATCCGCTCTTCCATCAGCGCCGAGCAGACGCTCATGATCATCGCACCCGCCACCTGGCTTTCGG
The DNA here is from genome assembly GCA_019931245.1 of Bryobacteraceae bacterium CoA2 C42. Lineage (GTDB taxonomy): Bacteria > Acidobacteriota > Terriglobia > Bryobacterales > Bryobacteraceae. The sequence continues at coordinate 35,009 of JAINDL010000074.1, read as the reverse complement.
CCGTCTTCGGGTTCACGACGAGGCCGCAGTCCTGCACGGCCACGACCTCGATGATGCGGACAACACCGGTTTCGATATCGACCTCCACCTCGGCCATCTGAATGCCGCTGGCGCCCTGCGTGTTCAGGCCTTCGCGGGCCGCCGTGCGCGGCTCGTTCTCGCCCATTTCGCTGATCGGAGTGGGGCCCATCTTCTGGCAGGCCTGCTTCCAGCTCATCGCCTTGGCGGGGTTGCCCTTGACGACGACCCGGCTATCGTCGGCTTCCAGCTGATCCGGGGTTACCCCCAGGCTGGGAGCGACTTTTTCAAACAACTTCTCCAGCGCGTTGACCGCCGCCTTGCGCGTGGACGAGCTGACGCCACCGATGGTCGTTGACCCCCCCGACGGACCTGAGGGCGGGTAGCTGTTGTCGCCCAGCTTCACCTTTACGCCGCTCATCGGCAGACCCAGCGTTTCGGCGGCGACCTGCGTGATGCAGGTGCGCGTCGCGGTGCCGATGTCCTGCGAGCCGAGCTCGACTTCCACGGTGCCGTCCGGGTGAATGGTGATCTTGCACTTCGAGGCGTGGCCGGCGCCACCCCAGGTTGCTATGCCAATGCCGAGACCGCGCCGCAGGGTGCCGGTCTTCTGCGCACCGTGCGTGTACTTCTTCTTCCAATCGATCAGTTCGGCCGCCTTGGCCAACTGCTTCCGGTAGGTTTCCGGACGCGCCGAAACCGCGGCGTTCTTGAAGAAGACCTCGTAGGGGTCCATCTTGATCGCATCGGCGAAGTCGGTGATCGCCGCGCAGGTCAGGAAGCTGGCCTGCGGATGGTTCGGCGCCCGCCAGGCGCGCGCCGGGCCGGTGTTCAGCGAGACCTGCGTGTGGTTCATCCGCCGGTTCGGGATGTTGGTGAAGACGTAGGGAAGCGGCGCCATGCCGCCGCCGCCAATGCCGCCGGTGGCCCAGGATTCGCTCTGCCAGCCGGTTATGGTGCCGTCCTTCTTGCCCGCTACCTTGATCTTGGCGAAGTGGGAAGGCCGTACCCCGGCAATGGTCAACTCGGTTGCGCGGTCGAGGAACATCTTCACCGGACGCCCGCCGGACTCTTTCGAAAGCCGGGCCGCCTCGGCGCCCCAACGGTCGGCCGGGAACTTCGCGCCGAAGCCGCCGCCCATGTACTGGCAGTCGACGTGTACTTGCGTCGCCGGCAGTTCGAGCATCTTGGCGAGGTCGCCGCCGACGGTAGAAACCGCCTGCGTCGAGGGCCAGAAGTCGATCTTGTCCTTGCCCCAGGCCACTACGGAACCGTGCGGTTCGAGGCAGCAGTGCGTGATGACGGGAATGCCGTAGTCGCCGGCCGTTTTGGCGTCGGCTTCAGCAAAGGCCTTGTCCGGATCGCCGGTTACCTGCTCGCCGGCCGCCTTGGCGCGCGCGCCCACCTTCGCCAGATTGTCTTCCTTTACCAGATGCGGGAGCACCTCGTAGGTCACCTTGATCGCCTTCACGGCGTCGCGGGCGATCTCTTCGGTTACCGCGCTGACGGCGGCGACTTCGGTGCCGGCCCACTGGATCTCGGTTCCCGGGCCGGAGATGACCCGGATGGCGGTGACGCCCTTGATAGCCTTCGCGGCGGTGAGGTCGATGCCCGTCACCTTGGCGTGCGCATGGGGAGAGGTCAGCAGCGCGCCGAACAGCAGATCGGAGCGGTTCATATCGCTCGGGTACTTGGCGCGGCCCGAAGACTTCATCGGGCCGTCGAGACGGGCAATCCGCTTGCCCATCACCCGGCGCTTATCCATCGGAGGCCACTTGTAATCAGCCATTCTTGATCTCCTTTGCCGCTTCGAGCACCGCGGCCTTCATGCCCATGTAGGTTCCGCACCGGCAGAGATTGCCCGAAAGAGCCTTATCGATCTGCTCGGTGGTGGGGTTCGGATTGCGATCGAGGAATCCTTTGGTCGCCATGATGAAGCCCGGCGTGCAGTAGCCGCACTGCTGGGCGTCGTGATTGACGAAGGCCTTTGAAACCGGGTGTAACTGCCCTTCCGGCGCCAGCCCTTCGATGGTTTGAATGGGCTTGCCCACCGCATCCACCGCCAGCACGGAGCAGCCGTACATCACTTTGCCGCCCACAATCACCGTACAGGCGCCGCAGGTGCCGCGGTCGCAGACGCGCTTGGCGCCGGTCATGTCGAGCCGGTTTCGCAGGGCATCGAGAAGCGTCACGCGGGGCTCAACTTTCACACTCCGTTTTTTGCCGTTGATGTCGAGGGTAATCTCGACCTCTCCCGACATTACGTTCGCAGCGGTCTGCGCCTGGGCTTCTTCCGCCAACAGGCCAGTGGTCAGCACACTGCCCGAGACACCCGCGCCCTGGAGCCAACTCCGGCGTGAAAATGCACTCTTGGGCTGCCGATCCTTCGGTTTTTCTTTCGAAGAGCTCAACGGACACCTTCCTTTCTAGGGAATTCAAACGGACGAATCTGAATATATCAGACTCGTTCCACCTTCGTCAGGAAGATCCGGCGAGACCGGCTACGGGGCGTCGTTCAACGACCAATCCCAGTCGGCGAACTTCCGCTTCCGCCCTGCCGCCTCTGGCCGGTAGCGCTCGACAAATCCGGGCGGGAAGTCCTCCCGAAACCAGTCGAAGATCGGCGACAGCCGCACCACGCCCGGCTCGTGCAGCCCGCAGTTTCTTTCTTGAGAAAAGAAAAGCCGCGTTCGTTCCTCCAGCAAGGCGTCCAGGTTCTCGCCCGTATACGCCCGCGGCGCCAGCCACGGGCAGCCCACCGAGGCGCAGACGATCGCGAAATGGATCCGCGGTTCGCCCAGGCGGCGGATGGTGTTGTTTTCAAGATCGGCCAGCGATCGGGACCGTCCACCGATTCGGAACCGGCGCCCGTAGAAGTAGTAGGCCCGGCCGAGCGCGCCCGTCAGGCGTTTCCGCGCGCCCGGATAGTCGGCGGCCATCGAGTGGAGCACGAGGGCGTTGTAGGCGTTGATCCAGTAGGCCAACTCCGCCTGCCGGGTTGGGAAGGGGGGCGGCGGCGCGGCGAGGGCCTCGACGTAGCGGGTCAACGGGGTCAGATCGGCGCGCAGCGCGGCGTAGCGCACGCGGCCATCGGACCGCACGAACTTCGCCAGCACGCGGTCGAACTCGGCCGGGTCGGCTAGAACAAGAGCGAATAGGGTGAGGAGCGGGAGCATAGCTGGCGGATAAACGCCTTGGCTTCCTTGATTTGCGGGAACTGTTTTTCCGCGGCCCGGAACACGGGTGGATGGATCGACCGCTTGGCCCCCCGGCTTTCGACCGGGTGCACCAGATGGAGCATCTCATGGTACATCACGTACTCGGCGACAAAGCGCGGGACGTGCGGCTGATCGAGGATCCGCGACAGCACAATCGTGTTGTGCGCGGCGTCGCAGTGGCCGAGGATGGTCCGCGAAGTTTGCCGACTCCACCCCAGCGTGGGCCGCGGCAGCGCGCCGGCGAAAAACTGCGCGTTCATGGCGTCGAAAAGGTCGATCAGGTCGTAGGTCTGCCCGGCCGGCGGGTCGAGCCGTTTGCGGCCGCGCGTCTGGCGGAGTTCAGTGATCTCCCGGCGGACCTCGTGACGGTTCAGATAGCGCCGGTATTGTTCGTTATAGTGCGGGGGAACGGGCTTGCGGAAGAGTTTCGAGAGGAGAATGACCGCCAGGGCCTCGAGAATCGGCGCCGGGGCCTCGGCCAGCAGGTCGGTAATCTTTAGCTCCATGACCCCGCCGCGGCTGCGAATGGTGCTGGTGGCGTTGGCGAATTTCCGGAAGCTGACCCGGAACTCGGGCACCGGCGTCCGGGGACGCAGGCCCCGGAAGACGCGGGCGCAAATTTCGGCCGGAGTCTCAAACAGAACAGCGCTCTCGACTTGCATTAACATCAAAAGGTAACATAGCGGATAGCCGACATCGCCGTCTTCCTCGTCGCACGGAGCTCCATTGGGAAAATCGTTCTCGGGTAAAGCCAAAATTACCGCCCTCGGTTGTTTTACCCCCTCATCCGTCCTGACCAATCAGGACCTTGAAAAAATGGTCGACACCTCCGATCAGTGGATTGTGGACCGGACCGGGATCCGCCAGCGACACATCGCTCCGCCCGAGATGGCGACCTCGGACATGGCCGTGGAAGCCGCCCAGGCTGCGCTGGCCGCCCGCGGCATCCCCGCGACGGAGTTGCATGCGATCATCGTCTGTACGGTGACGCCCGACATGTTCTTCCCCTCGACGGCGTGTCTGGTGCAGGACCGGCTTGGCGCGAAAGGTGCCTTCGGCTTTGATCTGATTGCGGCCTGCTCGGGTTTTGTTTACGGCCTCACCACCGCCGCCCACCTGGTGGCCAGCGGGGAGCCGAAAAAGGTGCTGGTCATCGGCGCCGATACCATGTCGCGAATTCTCAACTACGAAGATCGGGCCACCTGCATTCTGTTCGGCGACGGCGCCGGCGCCTTCCTCGTCGAAACCGCCGGCGAGGGCGAAGAGGGATTCCTCGACTATTTGAACGAGGTGGACGGCAGCGGCGGCGATGCGCTTAAAATGCCCGCCGGCGGCAGCCGCATGCCCCCTTCGCACGCTACGATCGATCAGAAACTGCACTACGTGCACCAGGAAGGCAATCAGGTTTTCAAGTATGCCGTTTCGAAGATGGCGGATACCTCGAAGGCCCTTCTCGACCGCAACGGCCTCTCCGTTCACGATATCTCGGTGTTTGTGCCGCATCAGGCCAACCGGCGGATTATCCAGGCCGTAGCCGAGCGCCTGGGCATGCCGCTCGAAAAGGTCGTCATCAACATTCACGATTACGGCAACACGACCGCCGCTACCATCCCGCTGGCGACCCGCGATGCGGTCAGCCACGGTAGGCTGAAGAAAGGGGATCTCGTGTTGTTTGCCGCCGTCGGTGCCGGGTATACCGTGGGCGCCAATCTATGGCGCTGGGGATTTTAATGGAAGCTACGCATCAGGGGCCGCTGGACTCGCTCGAACAGTGGGATGACCACGTCAAAGCGCGCTATCGGGCTGATCGCACGAAAGAGGAGTTTCGCGTCTACGACGAGTCGACCCCTCCGGTAGTCCGGGAGTTCTACCGCCAGAACCATGCTCTCCAAACCTACGACTTCGCCTGCGCCAAACTGGCGGAGTACGTCCCGCTGCGCCACGGCCGAATGGGCATCTGGGAGGCGATGGAGCGGCTGAATGAGCTGGTCGATGACTCCGATCCGGATACCGATCTCAGCCAGATAGAGCACAACCTGCAGACCGCCGAGGCCATCCGCGCGGCTGGTCACCCTGGTTGGTTTCAAGTCACCGGGCTGATCCACGACCTCGGCAAGGTGTTAACCATCTGGGGCGAACCGCAGTGGGCCGTGGTTGGCGATACCTTCCCCACCGGCTGCGCCTGGAGCAACCGGATTGTCTTCCCGGAGTTTTTCGCGGCCAACCCGGACGCGGCCAAACCGGAGTTGCAGACCGAGTGCGGCGTCTATCAGCCCGGCGGCGGTCTCGACCAGGTTCGCATGTCCTGGGGCCATGACGAGTACCTCTATCACGTCACCAAGGCCTATCTTCCCGAACCGGCCCAGTACATGATCCGCTATCACAGCTGGTACAGCGCCCACCGGGAACGCGACTACGGCTACCTGATGACCCCGCACGATGAAGCGATGATGGAATGGGTGCGGACGTTCAATCCCTTCGATCTCTACTCGAAGTCGGATTCCAAGCCCTCGTTCGCGGCGCTCCGGCCCTACTATACGGACCTGCTCAACGAGTATTTTCCGGAAAAGCTCGACTGGTAAACCGAGAACGGGGCGGGCCGGAGCGCTGTTCGCTCAGAGCAGCGCCGCATCGAGCGGCCGCTCGCTCCGGTCCATTTCCGGCCGACGGCGTCCGTGGTCGTGCCCCCATGCCTGCAGCCAGCGGACCAGCCCGGCGGTGTCCCCGTCGAAGTAGGTGTGCACCAGTTCGGCCACCGCTGTCTGCCGGAGCGTCTCCCGGTCCTGAAGGGGTTTGTATAGATACGAGCGACCCTGTTTGCGCCGAGCGAGCTGCCCCCGCTTGGCCAGCCGGTCGAGCAGCGTCAGCACCGTGGTGTAGGCCAGCGGGCGCTCCGGCGCCAGGGCCTCCCGTACCCGTGCCGCGTTCCCTTCGCCGAGCGCCCACAGCACCCGCAGACACTCGAGTTCGAGCGGGGGCGGGATGTCGCGGCTGAGCGGGGGACGCGGCATCTATCCCTTTGGCAGCAGCGCCCCGGCCAGCTTGCTCGCAAAATCGGTGGACGGGCGGGCCGGCTCCGGCTTCGCCGCCGCGGCCGGCCGCGGCGGCGCGGCCTGCAGATAGCGGTCCTGCTTGAGCAGCGTCCGCTCGAGCGACGGCACGTAGGCGGTCCAGTTGCCCTCGACGAGCGGATCCCGGCCGACTACCTGCCGCACCGTCTCCACCTTGGAATCCAGGTTGTCCAGGTGATGCAGCAGCATTGCCTCGAGCGTCGCCGGCGTCTTGGGCGACCCGAAGGCCAGTTCCCCGTGATGACTCGCCACCAGATGCTCCACCAGCCACTTCAGCCGGGGCGGAAAGCCGGGCACCTCCCGCACTTTGGCTTCAATCATCCGCAGGCCGATCAGGATATGGCCCACCAGCTGTCCCTCGTCCGAGTAGCCGAAACCGCGGTCGTAGGTCAGCTCTTCGATCTTGCCGATATCGTGCAGAATCACCCCGGTCAGCAGCAGGTCCGCGTTGACCCCGGGGTAGTGCCGCGCCGTGAACGCGGCCAGGGTGGCCAGCGATAGGACGTGTTCGAGCAGTCCGCCGATCCAGGCGTGGTGAATCGTCTTGGCCGCCGGGGCGGTCTGGAACTTCTCGACGAGCACCGGATCGCGGAAGAAGGCCTCAATCAGCGCCTTCAGATGGGGGTCGGTCATCCGGTCGACGTGCTGCCGCAACTCGGCGAACATCTCGCCGCGGTCGCGCGCGGAAACGGGGAAGAAGTCGGCTTTATCCACCTCCCGATCGTCGGCCCGTTGCAGCTTGTGTACGGTTAACTGCATCCGGTTCTGGTAAACCGCCGCGAGCCCGCGGACCTTGACGAAATCATGCCGGTCGAAGGTGTCCATCACCTCGGCGACGTGGTCCCACATTTTGGCATCCACCTCGCCCGATTTGTCGCCCAACGTGAGCGACAGATACGGCTCCCCGGTCTTTTTCTGCCGGATCTCCTTTTGGAGCACGAGAAAAGTGCTCTGGACGGTCTGATTGGCTTCCAGTTGACTGGCGAATTGCTTCATTTAGGACTTCGAGGTGGACTTCACCTTCACAGCCGTTCCGGGCACGGGCACCGCCCACAGCAGACGCTTCTTGCGCACCTGCATCGCCACCTCTTCTTTGGTGATCGTCTCCGGCTTCAACTGCGCCGGGTCGGTCCACTTGGTCGACTTCCCGGGGGCGGCGCCGGAATCGGTGAACCCCTCCCGGATTTCGAGGAACGCCTCCTGCCGGAGTTGGGTCAGATAGGCGCGGATGGCGGGCTCCATGCGGGGACCGTAGAGCTTATTGGTGATCTCGCCCTGTACCTCTTCAAAGTCCGCCAGACCGGCCTGATGGTGCTCTTCGACGAAGAGCAGCAGCCAGCCGTTCGGCCGCTTGATGGGTTCGATCGCCGTGTTGCGCGGCGCCGGCCAGATCAGATCCTCAATCGCTTTCAACAGCTCGCCCTTCTTGTAGGGAGGCAGCTCACCCTCGTTTTGCGCCGTCTCCGATTCGGAGTTTTCCCGCGCCAGTTCGCCGAACTTTTCGCCCCGCTGCGCCCTTGAAACCAGGTCTTTTGCTTTCTTCTCCACCGCCTCCTGCGCCTTGGCGTCCTTGCCATCCGTGCTCAGGAAGATCTCGCGCAGAAACACCCGCTCCTCGCGCTGAAACTCGGCTTTGTGCTCGTCGTAGTATTTCTGGGCTTCGGCCCGCGATACGGAGATCTTCGAGGACACCTCCTGGCCGATGACCCGCCGGGTCAGAAACTGGTTTTTCGTTTCGGCCTTGTAGTCCTCATAGCTCATGCCCGTCTGTTCTTTGACGAACTGCTGGAACTTTTCCTGGTCAGCAATCTTGGTTCCCTGCTGGATCCGGGCGATCTGCTTGGTCACCTCCGGGTCCACGTTGATGTTTAGCTCCTTGCCTTTCTGCACGAGCAGCATCTGATCGATCTTTTCGCGCAGCAGGTCCTTGGCCCGCTCCTGCACCATCCGTTCGACATCGTTGGCCGGCACCTTCTGCTCCCGCGCGGCGTCGTAGAGCGCCTTGGTCATCCGGTCAATCTCGGTGCGCGTGATGATCTCGCCGTTCACTTTGGCGACAATCTGCTCCATCACCTTCACATCAGCGGCGTAAAGCCCCGCGGCCAGCAACAGCGATCCGAAAATCGGCAACTTCATATGGTCCCTATTTTAGCGCCACAAAATCCAACGTGTGCAGAGTCTCCAGCAGGTAGTCCAACAGCTTCCCGGCCGCCTCGGCGGCAAAGCCATCGGCCGGCAGGCGCAGCACCCCCGCCGGGGTGAACTGCGCCCCCGGGGTGGACGTCACAAGTTCCATCAACCCTTCCGGCCGGATCCGGGCCTCGGTATGCACCTTGATGTTGAAATAGCCCTGCCGCCGGTCGATCGACTCGATCCCCAGCCGCTGCGCCGTGGCCCGCACGAGCGAGAAACTGGTGAGCGTTTTGACCGCCTCTGGCGGGGGGCCGTACCGGTCGGCAAACTCTTCGAGAATCTTGGCCGCCTCGAGCGGCGAGTCGAGCGAGGCGATCTTCTTGTACGCCCGGAGCCGCTGCATCTCTTCGGCGATGTAGCTGGCCGGAATCCGGATATCCAACCCGAGCGAGATAGTCGCCTGAATCTCCGGCGGCACCTCCTCGCCCTTCAACTCCCGCACCGTATCTTCGAGCAGCTTCAGGTAGGTATCGTAGCCCACGGCGTCCATCTGCCCGTGCTGTTCGCCCCCAAGCAGATTGCCCGATCCGCGCAGCTCCAGATCAAGCGCCGCGATCTTGAACCCCGCCCCCAGGTCGCTGAACTCCTTGAGCGCCGCCAGCCGCTTTCGGGCAATCTCGGTGAGGTCCTTGTTCTCCGGCACCAGCAGATAGGCATACGCCCGCCGGTTCGAACGCCCCACGCGCCCCCGCAACTGGTACAGCTCGGAGAGTCCATACTTTTCGGCATTCTCAATCAGAATGGTGTTGGCGAGCGGAATGTCGATGCCGTTTTCGATGATCGTCGTGCAGACAAACAAATCGAACTCGTGCCGCATGAAGCCCAGCAGAACCTTCTCCAGTTCCGCCTCGCCCATCTGCCCGTGGCCGACCCCCACCCGCACCCCCGGTATCTTCTCCTGAATCCACGCCGCCCGCTGAAAGATCGTGTCCACCCGGTTGTGCACGAAGTACACCTGGCCGCCGCGGTTCACCTCCAACTCAATCGCCGACCGGATCAGATCCGCGTTGTAGTGCGCCACCACCGTCTGCACGCTCAGCCGGTCTTTGGGCGGCGTCTCAATCACGCTCATGTCCCGCAGCCCCAGCAGCGACATGTGCAGCGTCCGCGGAATCGGCGTGGCCGACATCGTCAGCACGTCGATGTTATGCCGCAGCTGCTTCAGCCGCTCCTTGTGGCGCACCCCGAACCGCTGCTCCTCGTCGACGATCAGCAGCCCGAGATCGAGAAACTCAACGTCCTTCGACAGCAGCCGGTGCGTCCCGATCAGCACATCCACCTTGCCGTGGCCCAGGTCTTCGATGATCTTCTTCGTTTCGTTCGCCGTCCGGAACCGGCTGAGCATCTCGATGTTCACCGGAAAGCTGGCAAACCGCCGCTTGAAGGTCTCGTAGTGCTGGAAGCTCAGCACGGTGGTCGGGGTCAGCACGGCCACCTGCTTGCCATCCCCGAGCGCCTTGAAGGCCGCCCGCATCGCCACCTCGGTCTTGCCGAAGCCCACGTCGCCACACAGCAGCCGGTCCATCGGTTGCGGCCGTTCCATATCGCGTTTGATCTCGGCCACGGCCTGCAGCTGATCCTTCGTTGCCGTGTAGGGAAAGGCGTCTTCAAACTCCCGCTGCCAGTTGGAATCCGGGGAGAACTGAAAGCCCGCCGCCATGCGCCGTTCGGCGTAGAGCTTGAGCAGCTCGTCGGCCATATCCCGCATTTTGGCCTTGACGCGCGACTTGGTTTTGGCCCACGTCGCCCCGCCCATCCGGTCGAGCGGCGGCGTGCCCTCTCCCGCGCCCCGGAACTTCTGCACGAGGTCGAGCCGGGTCATCGGCACGTAGAGCTTCGACTCGCCCGCGTACTCGAGAATCAGGAAATCGCCCTGCTGGTCGCCCTGCGGAATCTCCTTGATGCCCAGAAACCGGCCCACCCCGTGCGTGACGTGCACGACGTAGTCGCCCGGCTTCAGGTCCGCGATATCGGCCGCAAAGGCCGCCGCGGCGCGCTTGTTCAGCCCCGGGTCGGCCACCAGGTCGGAGGAGTCAAACAGGTCTTCGCTGCCGATAATCGCCAGCTTGGCTTCCGTGAGCACCGTACCGCGCGCCATGCGGCCCCGCGCCAGCAGCGTACTGGCCGAACCGCCGAACAGCCGCGCCCGCTCGGCGTGGAACGGCGATACCGTATCTTCGGTCGACAGCGCCAATTGAAACGGCACCGAGTACTCGTGCAGAATGTCGGCCAGCCGCTCCACCTCGCCCACCGCCGGGGCAAAGTACACCACCTTGTAGCCCTGCTCGACCAGCTTCCGCGTCTCGGCCACCGCGTTCGGCAGGTTGCCGTGAAACGCCGGCGCCGGCCGCGTATGCAAGTCCGCGGTCTGCCCCGCGCCCGACTCGCCCAGCAGCTCCACCTGCCGCAGCGTCACACGCCGCCGCGCCTCGAGCGGTCCGGCCAACTCGGTCCACGTCAGGTACAGATCCTCGGGCGGCGCCACCAGATCCCGCTGGTTCTCCCCCAACCGCTTCCACATCCGGTCGGCCGCCGACCGCACCTGCTCCGGCTCATCAATCACCACCAGCGCACCCGCCGCCAGGTCCAGCAGCGTCCCCGGCCGCGGCTCGGCCAGCACCCGTGTAAACTCCCAGGCCGGCACCGGATTGGCCGGCTTCGGGTGTTCGACCAGCGGCAGAATCACCGCCCGGTCCACCTTCTGCACCGACCGTTGCGTTTCGACATCGAACAGCCGCATCGAGTCGATCGCGTCGCCGAAGAACTCGAGCCGCAGCGGCCGCGCCGACTCGGCCGGAAAAATATCGACAATTCCCCCGCGCACGGAAAACTCGCCCACCATCTCCACCGGATCCCGCTCCGTGTACCCGATCCGCCGCAGATGCTCGGCCAGGTCCTCGATCCCGATCTCCTCGTTCAACTGAAGCGCCAGCGCCAGCTGTTGGTAGAAGTTCGCCGCATAGGTCCGCAGTAGCACCGAACCGATCGGGGTGACCGTAATCGACGTTAGCCCCGAAGCCAGCCGGTAGAGCCCCACCGCCCGCTCCTCGCTAATCTCCGGGTGCGGCGACAGCCCCTGCGAAGGCAGCACATCGAGCGCCGGCAGCAACTGCGGCCTGGGCTTCGTTTCGTCATTGGCGAGAATTGCAAAAAATGTTTCGAGGGCCGCGAACAGCCCCTCGGCCTCCTGCGCGCCGTCGGTGATCACCAACACGGGCTGGCCCGTGCGCTGCCAGAGCAAAGCGCTATAGAGCGCTTTGGCGGGTAGCGACAGTCCGGAAAGAGCCTGGTGCGGATGCGTGCGCAAGCCGCGGAGGATCCGGTCAAACGCCGGATCGCGGCCCAGGGATTCGAACAGATCGCGTAGTGCGGGATGCGTCATGCGGGGAGGGCTCCCTTCAGTCTGCCAGACCGGGAGCGGCGGCACGCACGCGGGGCGGGTGGCTTCAACCTCCCGCCGGCCGCCGTTCGAGGATCTCTTTCTCGATGTTGGTCGTCGAATAGCCCGGTTCGAGCGGCAGCGGCATGACGACGCCACCGGCCGCCTCTACCTCCTCGCGCCCGGCGATGAAGTGGCTCCAGTCGGCGCCTTTGACGAGGACATCGGGCAGCACCGCCGCAATCAACTCCCGCGGGGTGTCTTCATCGAACAGCGTCACCGCGTCCACCGCGGCCAGCGCCAGCGCCATCTGCGTCCGCTGCTGCTCGCTCAACAGCGGCCGCGCCGGACCCTTCAGCCGCGCCACCGAATCATCGGTGTTCAACGCCAGCACCAGCACATCGCCAAGCGACCGTGCGCTTTCCAGCAGCCGCACATGCCCCGGATGCAGAATGTCGTAGCACCCGTTGGTGAACACCACCTTCCGCCCCTCGCTCTTCCAGCGCGCCCGCTGCTCCACCAACTCCGCCCGTGTATAGAACTCAGCCATGATTCGCCAACCCCAAAAACTCCGCCGTCACCGGCCAGATCGTCTCCAGCACATCGGTCAACTCGTGGCCCGACTCCAACAAGTGTAGCCGCGCCGCCGGGTGCAGCGCCTGAAACTCCTCGGAGTAGGTGTAGGGCACGACCTCGTCCCGCCGGCCATGAAACAGCAGCGCCGGCTGCCGCACGTCCGGAAAATCGGGGTACCTCGCCCCGTCGTCGAGCAGTCCGATGCCCACCCGCCGCTCTTCGCCCGCCGCGTAGTGGAACACCGGCATCGACCCCTCGGCCCGCCACCGCGCCACCGCCGCCTCGCCCAGTCGCAGCGGCCAGCGCCGGGCAAACCCGAACGCCGGCGCCAGCAGCACAACCCGTTCAACGTTGGCGTGGGTCGCCGCGTAGAGCGCCGCCAGATAGCCGCCCAGGCTCGATCCGATCAGCGACACCGGCTCCCCGGCCGCCAAGGCGTCGACTACGGCCAACTGCCCCGTAATCGTCAACCCGGAAAAGTCGCCCCCGTCGAGCGCCGGAACATCACAAGCCGCGCCGGCCCGCCGCAGCCGGCCGGCAAAAAACGTAGCCTTCCGTGAAGAAGGACTAGACGCAAATCCATGAAGGTAGATGACGCGCACAGACTTCCCATTGTGCTAAAAGGGGAGGGTCCGGTTCAATGCGGGGTCTTTCGCTTGCGGGCCAACCGCCCCAACCGCTAGAATCGGGAAGTTCAGAGGAGAACACACAGACCTTTTATGTCAGTTGACCAGAAAGTAAAGCAGATCATCGTCGAACAGTTGGGCGTGGATGAGGCCCAGGTGGATGGCACCGCTTCGTTTGTCGACGATCTCGGCGCCGATTCGCTCGATCTTGTCGAACTCGTGATGGCGTTTGAAGAGGCTTTTGACTTGAACATTCCGGATGATGACTCCGAAAAGATCAAGACCGTGAAAGACGCTATCGACTATATCGAAGCCAAAGCGAAGAAGTAAGCATCCGATTCAGGGTAGACCCGTCACGATTCCGGCGGGAGGAGATCTTGATTGGCTGAACAATCAAAAACTGCGTACTGCAAGCGTCGAGTTGTCGTAACCGGGGTGGGGCTTGTCTCGGGTCTCGGCATCGGGACCGAGGCCACTTGGGCGGGCCTGATCGCCGGGCGGAGCGCCATCGCGCCGATCACGCTTTTTGACACCACCGGTTATGCCTGTCGCTTCGCGGGCGAGGTGAAGGATTTCGATCCGTCCCGCTGGATCGAGCGCAAAGAGCTCAAAAAGCTCGGTCGCTTCATGATGTTCGCCATCGCCGCATCCGACGAGGCTCTGGCCTCCTCGGGTCTCAAAATCGATGCCTCGAACGCCGAGAACATCGGCGTTTACATCGGGAGCGGTATTGGCGGGTTCGAGGTCATCGAACGGGAGCACTCGAAGCTGCTCGAGGGTGGTCCGTCCAAGATCTCGCCGTTCTTCATTCCGGCGACGATCGTCAACCTCGCCAGCGGCCAGGTCTCCATCCGCACCGGTGCCAAGGGGCCGAACTCCGCGGTGGCCACGGCCTGCACGACGGGCGCCCACGCCGTGGGCGATTCTTTTAAGATTATCCAGCGCGGCGATGCCGATGCCATGATCTGCGGCGGCGCCGAAGCCGCCATCACCCCGCTCAGCGTGGGTGGCTTTGCCGCTCTCCGCGCGCTGTCGACGCGCAATGACGACCCGCAGCGCGCCTCGCGGCCGTGGGACAAGGACCGGGACGGGTTCGTTATCGGCGAAGGCGCCGGCATCCTCATGCTCGAAGAGCTCGAATTCGCCAAGGCCCGCGGCGCCAATATCCTTGCCGAAATCGTGGGCTACGGCATGAGCGGGGACGCCTTCCATATGACCGCCCCGAGCGAGGACGGCGATGGCCCCTTCCGCATGATGCGCGCCGCCATCCGCGATGCCGGCATCGAACCGACGGCCGTCGACTATCTTAACGCCCACGCCACCTCCACCGACCTCGGCGACAAACTCGAAACAACCGCCATCAAACGCGCCTTCGGCGACCATGCCTACAAGCTGGCCATCAGTTCCACCAAGTCCATGACCGGCCATCTGCTTGGCGGCGCGGGCGGCCTCGAAGCGGGCATCGCCGTGCTGGCGATTCGCGACCAGATCGCCCCGCCCACCATCAATCACGAAACGCCCGACCCCGCCTGCGACCTCGACTACGTGCCGAACGTTGCCCGTCCCATGACCATCAACGTCGCCATGAGCAACTCGTTTGGCTTCGGCGGCACCAACGGCGGCCTGATCTTCAAGAAGTATCAACCATGAAAATCGCGGTTGCCCTGAAACAGGTTCCGGCCCGGGACTCTGTCCCGGGAGCGCCGGAAGCCGATCTGCAGTTTGAGATCAACGAACCGGACGCCTACGCCCTCGAAGCCGCGCTGCAGTTGCGGGAAGCGCAGGGGGGGGAGGTTGTGGTCATCTCCGCCGGTCCGCCGCGGGTGGTCACCGCCATCCGCGAAGCGCTCGCCAAAGGGGCAGACCGCGGCGTGCACCTCCGGGTTGACGATCCCGGCCAACTCGACTCGCTCGGCGTGGCCCACCTCCTGCGCGAGGCGGTGCTTAGCGAAGCGCCCGATCTGGTGCTCACCGGCCTGCAGTCGGACGACCTCGGCAGCGGCCAGACCGGCGTCATTCTCGCCGAACTGCTCGGCCACGCCCATGCCACGCTCATCATGGCCATCGAGCCGCAGGGGGCCGCGGTCCGCGTCAAGCGGGAACTCGAAGACGGTTGGTTCCAACACGTTACCCTTCCGCTGCCGGCCGTACTCACCATCCAAAGCGGCATCAACAAGCTCCGCTACGCCACCCTGATGGGCATCAAGAAGGCCAAGACCAAGGAGATCCGCGAGATCGCCGGCGCCCCCCTTCCGGCTCAGGTCGCCGCCGGGGCCGGTTATTCCCCCAGCCGCTCCAAGCAGGCTCAGATTTTCGACGGCGACCCTGAAAAGGCTGCTCGCGCCCTGGCCGAAAAATTGAAGTATGAGGTTCGCGTCCTATGAGCGTGCTGGTCGTTCTCGAACAGAGCCGCGGCGTCTATCACCGCATGAGTTGGGAGGCGTTGGCCGCGGGCTTCTCGCTGGGTCTGCCCGTCTCGGCCGCCGTCATCGGCGAACCCGGCGAGGCGGCGCTGAAAGGCATCGAACGCCTCTACACGATCCCGGCCTTTGACTACTCCGCCGATGGCTACACGGCCGCCCTGGCCGCGCTCATCGCTCATGTCCAGCCCGAGTACGTCCTGTTTCCTCACACCTATCAGGTGCGCGACTTCGCTCCCAAGCTGGCCACCCGCCTCGGCCGCGTCCTCGTCAGCGACGTCGTCAAGCTGAACCCTGACGGCTCGGCCGTGCGCCAGCACTTCCAGGGCAAACTGAACGCCGACTACCGCTTTACCGGCCCCGCCCCCCGTCTGCTCTCCATCCAGGCCGGCGCCTACCGCGCCGATTCCGTGCCCGCCGGCGCCCCCGCCATCGAAGCCTTTCCGGCCGATCCGGGTCCCGTCCGCAGTCAGGCCGAAGCGCCGTTCCGCGAGTCCTCCCGCGCCGTCGACCTCACTGCCGCCGAAGTGATCGTCTCGGTCGGCCGCGGTATTCAGGAGAAAGATAACCTCGTTCTCGTCGAGGAGCTCGCCGCGGCCCTCGGCGCCGAACTCGCCGCCTCGCGGCCCATCTGCGACAACGGCTGGCTGCCGATGGAACGGCAGGTCGGCAGCTCCGGCCAGACCGTTGCCCCCAAGCTCTATCTCGCCGTCGGCATCTCGGGCGCCATCCAGCATCTGGTCGGCATGAAGGGCGCCAAGTCCATCGTCGCCATCAACAAAGACCCGAACGCTCCCATTTTCGAAGTCGCCGACTACGGAGTGGTCGGCGATCTGTTCGAGGTCGTGCCGGCCCTTACCGAAGCCATCAACGAGCTGAAGTCCTAACGCTTCAGGCTTCGGAGCCGAATGTTCCGGAAGTCGAGATTGGTCTTGGGATCGTGCGCCTGCAGGGCGATCGGTCCCGCTTTAAGCAGCGCCTGCCTGTTACGCGGACTTGTCCCCTCGGGGTGGGGATCTTCCCAGTCCGCTACCGGATAGCCGTTCACCCACGTGGCGATGTGCCGGCCCTGCGCGATGACGGTCTTCGTATAGAACTCATTGTCCGTGCCGGCCACGCGCCGCGCCGGCTGATGAAAGTAAATGCCGCCGGTGCCGGTATCGACCGGCTTGGTCCGGTCGCCGTCTTTGAACTCATTCCGGATCTGAATCTCATAGCCGGTCCAGTAACCCCCGGGCATGCCCCGGAAAAAGACCCCGCTGTTCGGATGGAAGTTCGGGTCGGTTGCGTTGGTGCGAACCTCCATCTGCAGGATGAAATCGTCGTAGAGCGTTTTGGTCTCCAACTGCCCCGGGCCCTTTTCGACGTGCAGCAGCCCGCGTTTCACGCTCCAGACGGCCGGGCTGGCCGGCGGCTTCGGCGGCTGCACCTCCTGCCAGCCGCTCAGGTTCCGCCCGTTGAACAGCGGTGCCAAACCCAGGGGGCGCATCTTGATGTTCCGGAACGCCACGGGCTTGTTGGGATTGAACTGCAAACCCAGATACCCGCCCGCCGACTTACTGTCGCTCAGGTCCAGCACTTTCTTTCCGTCCAGCTTCACCAGGCAGCGGGCGCCCATATGAAAGACCTCGTAGGTGTGCCACCTGGCCGGATCGATCCGGATTTTCTTACTCGTCCGCCGGGCGTCGAGGATCGACCCGGTCGGAAACTTCGGGTGCGCGTCAAAAATCTGTAACTCGTAGCCGCTGATGTGGGGGTCCTTGCCTTTGGCCGATCGCAGGAAGATACCGCTGTTGCCATCCGCCGCCGTCTGGAAATCCACCCGCAACGAGTAGTCGGTAACCTGCGTGTTGGTCCGCAACCAGCCGTAGCCCCCGCTGTCGGCCACCAGCGCGCCGTCGGCCACCCGCCACTTGGCCAGCCCCTCGGCGGTCCATCCGAACATCGACTCGCCGTCAAAGAGCAGCAGCCAGCCTTCGGCGGCCTCCTTCGGTGTCAGCCGGTTGTTCTGCGCCATCGCGCTTATCACCAGGGCAAGCAGGGCCGCCAGGACTTTCATCTTTCTATCCTAACCCGTCCCGTCCCGCCGGCTTGTGCGCTACCCTGAGGTTTGCCCCCCGCATCCGTAGACTCCCTGCCGCTGCGCACCCGCACCCCGCTCGCCTGGGGCCACATCGCCCTCGCCGATCCCGTCGCGCTCCTCAACGACCACGCCTTTCTCGAGATGAAGGCCGCGCAGAACGCCATGGACCTGATGACCCGCTGGCCCAACACCTGGCTCCCCGGCTGGGTCGAAGCCCTCACGAGCGTCGCCCGTGACGAAGCCGCCCATCTGGCCCAGGTCACCCGCGTCCTCATCAAGCGCGGCGGCCGCCTCGTCCGGTCCCATAAAGCCGCTTACCCCCGCGCCCTGCGCGCCCGCGTGCGCAACGGCGGCGGCGAAGAGCTGCTCGACCGCCTCTGTGTCTCCGCCCTGATCGAGGCCCGCTCCTGCGAACGCTTCGCCGTCCTGGCCGCGGCGGCCGCGGAGCAGGAGCCCGATCTGGCCCGGTTCTATCACGCGCTGTTTGCCTCCGAGATGGGTCACTACAAGATCTTTCTCAAGCTTGCCAACAAGATCGCCGCGCCCGATGTCGTGGCGGCAAACTGGTCGCAGTGGCTTGATACAGAGGCCGAAATCCTGGCCGCCCAGAAACCCGGTTCCCTCATTCATTCCGGTCTTTGAAACGCTGGAGAGCCTCCTGCCACTTTGCCGATGAGGTAGAACTCTCTATGAAAATCAAAGGCAGGCTCCATCGCATCACCGACATCAATTCGTTTGTTGTCAGCTTTCTCAAGACGGGTGGCAAACCCGTCGCCGGCTTCGTCAACTTTGGCAAGGCCAAGATCCACGTCGCCACCGACGCCCCGCTCAACGCCTTCAGTGGCAGTTTCATTCCCAACATGATCTACAAGGCCGACGCCAACGCCGCCGGCGACTTCTCCGTCGAAGTTCCCGACGGCTTCAAGTCTTTCCGCGGCCGCCTGATCGCCTACGAATCTTCGTTGGTCAACGTCAATCTGCCCGGTATCCCCTCCCTCGAAGTCTTGGCCCCGCTCTACCGCTCCGCCCCCTTCGCCCTCGACAAAGTCACCGGTGCGGCCCAGAAGATCTACGTCTACTCCTCGACCACCCCCGACGACCAGGGCATCCCTGCGAGTGAAATCAGCAAGGAGGCCGCGAAATTGAAGAAGAGCCTCAAGCTCGATAAGGTCACAGCCGCCATCGGTTCGAACGCCATCAAGTGCACCGCCGAAAAGAGTGGTGCCGAAATCAAATTCGAGATTCACGTCAAGCCCTCCACCTCCGATGACCTTGCCGAACTCGTCCGCCTCTCGGTCGAAGAGATCGACATCGATCTTCCGGGGCCGGATTGGATTACCGGTCTGTGTCACAGCAAGGGCGACATCGAAAAGCAGGTCCGCGGCGGCGTCAAGGACCTCACCGCCAATGTCAATCTGCAGATCAAAGACGAGATCGACAAGGCGGCCCCCGGCGTCTCGGCGCTAGCCACCATCACCATCACCAAAGTCCGCTACCCGGTCACTTCGACGACTATCATCAAGGTGCCGGGCGTCGGGAACCAGGCCTTCCCGGTTCGCTCGGTGGTCGTCGACCCCACCATCGGCGTCCCCATCGGCCTCTACGCCTGATCCGGCCCGCGGCCGCCTCAGAAACCGTACAAGCGCGCCGGATTCGTCACGAGAATCCTCTCCCGCACCGCTGCATCCGGCGCCCACACCCCCAACTGCTGCAGCAGCAAACCATCGTTGATCGTCCTCGCCGGCGCCGGCCGTAGCGGCGCCGGCGAGGGTGCCGGGGGGTGCGGCCAGTCCGTGCCCCACAGCACCCGCTCGGCGTTGGCCGCAAGCAGCGCCTGCGCCAGCGGCGCGCAATCGGGATAGTTGGGGCCCCGCCGCGAGACATGATATGCCCCGGAGATCTTTACATACGCCTGCCCGGCCTCCACCAGCTTCAATAACTCAGCAAACCCGCTCTGCCGCACGCCCAGTGCCGCCGTTGCCCCACCAAAGTGGTCGAACACCACCGGTACCCCGAGACCCGCCACCACCTTCGCCAGCGCCGCAATCACCACCGGCGTCGTATACACCTGCACGTGCCACCCCAGGCCGCCCACCAACTCCGCCGACCAACGCAGACGCGCCGCCGCCACCACCGGGTCGTCCACCCCGGCCGTTGCCAGATTCAGCCGGATGCCCCGGATTCCTCCCGCCGCCAGCCTTCGTAACTCCGCCTCGCCCACCTGATCGTCAACCACGGCAATCCCCCGCGCCGTCCCGCCCCGCGCCCGAATACCGTCCAGCGTGCTCGTGTTGTCCACCCCGTAAACGCTCGGCGTCACGATCACCACCCGCTCAATCCCCAGGGACCGGTGCAGCGCCGCCATCGCCTCCGGCCCCGCGGGCTCGGGCGTGTAACGGCGCTCCGCCACGAGCGGGTAGTTGCCGAAAATATGGGTGTGGCAGTCGCAGGCGCCGGCCGGAATGGAAAGCGGAACCGAAGGCATAGAGAAAACTATACCCCGCAGACGAACCGCCCGCCGTCGTTCCGCCAGTAGTCGAAACCTACTATTGGGATCCTTGGCGCGAGAGCGTATCGTACCCAGGTGATGAACCACCGACGCCTCTGGCTTCTGTTGGCCGCCTGCGCGGGCCTCGCGCTCTGTGGCGCCCTCTATCCCCTCTACGTCATCCGTCCCTTCCGCGCCCAGGGCCCGCGCGAGTTGGAGGCGGCGCTGCTCGTCCTGCGCCTGCGGCCCGCCGGGACCCTGCTGTGTCTGGGGACAACGGCCGTGGCCATCTACCGTTTCCGCCACCTCCTGACCCGCCGGTCCGCCAAAGTCGCGGCTGCCGGCGCCCTGCTCCTCACCCTTCTGGCCTCTGCCGCTGTCCGGGTAAACGTCTTTGAACTGATGTTCCACCCCATCGACCAGCCCGCTTTTGAATCGGCCGCGGTGGCCCGATTGGCCGCTGACGAGATGGTGCTGGCGATCGAGCAGCGCGGCGACGCCCGGGCCTATCCGGTCCGCGCCATCGCCTACCATCACATCGTCAACGACACCGCCGGAGGCGTGCCCATCGTGGCAACGTATTGAACGCTCTGTCACACCGGTCTGGTGTGGAAGCGTTCGGTGGCCCAGTTGACGTTAACCTTCCGGCTGGCGGGCATCAACAATCAGAACTTTCTCATGCGCGATGAGCAAACCGGTACGTTTTGGCAGCAGATCAGCGGCCTTGCTATCTCCGGGCCGCTGGCCGGGCGCCAACTCGAACTCGTCCCTTCCGACGAACTGACCTTCGGCCTCTGGAAAGCCGAACAGCCCACCGGCACCCTGCTTGCCGCTGCGCCCCGCGACGCCGCCCGCTATGCGGCCCGCGACTGGGAGGCGAAGATGCAAAACACCCCCACCGTGCTGAGCTACGCCGAGCCCGGACTGCAGCCCCGCACCCTCGTGTTGGGCGTGGAGGCCGGCGGCGCCTCCCGGGCCTACCCACACGAACTCCTCCTCCGCGAAGCACTCGTGCTCGACCGTCTCGGCGCCCTGCCCATCGCCATCGTCCTCGGCCCGGATAACCGTTCTATCCGCGCCTTCCGCGCGCAACTGCCCGTCTCCGGAGTCCCGACCGATTTCTACCGCCTCACCGGCGAACCGGGCGCTCTGCTCATGGACGAGGTCACCGGCAGCCGCTGGAACTTTCAAGGCTGCGCCATCGCGGGTCCAGTCGCCGGGGCCTGTCTTGACCGGATCGAACTGATCCGGGATTATTGGTTCGACTGGCGCCACTACCATCCGGACACCTCCGTGTTCCGGCGACCCCGCTAACCCCGCTCTCCGCACTCTTCCGCCGCGCAAAAACGGACCGGCGCCGTGTGAGACTGAGCACGGCGCCGGTCGAGCTTCCTTACTTGCCAAGCCTTTCCGTTAAATCAACCCCATGGCCCGCCCGCGGCGCAACATACCCAGCCCCGCCAAGCCCGTGCCGACGCACAACAAAGTCGCCGCATCCGGAACCTCCGAGGGGGGCGGCGCCGGGGGCGGGGGGGCCGTGTAGACGCCCTGTTCGATGGTATCGAGAATGATGTAACGACTCACATCGGGCACCGTGATGTCGGCGAAACCAAACGTCTGCGTATCGCTCGTGACGCCGAAAAACTTAAGGCCGGAAGCTTGATTGAAAGTCGTCACCGTCTGCGGTCCCAGGCCTTGCGGCGTCACCGTGATCGTTCCGGAAGCGCCGCTGTTGCCGCCTAATCCCAGCGCAAAACCAAAGGCGTTTACCGGGGTCGCAACGCCGCCCGACCGGAAGGTCACGCGGAGAGAAATCGAATTAGTGCTGGTTTTGGTGTCGCTCAACAGGAAGGCGCCGGTTCCCCAGTTATTCCAGGTCTGGGCAGCGGAAGCCAGCGTGTGGCCGAGAAAGTTCCCGGAACCAGTGGACCCGGTAATCTGGAAGTTATTGTTGAAATAACCGTTCATATTGCTGTAGAAAGCCATATTGCCGGGTTGCACCGTGTTTCCCACGGCAAAGGAGCCGCCCGTGGCTCCGCTAGCGAAAGTGTCGAGATTCAGCGTGAGCAGTCCGGATACGCCGGACAGCCATTCGCCACGGTCATTTGTAATCAGCGTGGCCGCACTTAGTGGGCTGATCGCCGCAAAGGCAAACCCAGCCGCGGCAATGGAAAGTCGAAATAAGTGTCTCATGTTGATACCTATGGCCTGAGCGCGGCGCACGGGCGCCTCACTAAGGACTTACTATGTAATTTCAGTATGGTAGTCCGGGTCCGGCCTCTAAGTTCTCATCCGCGCCGGACCGGGAAGTCCCGGCGCTCGCGCCGCGAAAATCCGTAATCGGTTTGTGCTTTGGCCCGGCCTCCCGGCACGGCTGCCGTACAGTACCCTGATAGCTATGGCTTCGACTCGCCGCACCTTCCTCCGCTCCGCCTCGGTCGTCTACACTCTCGGCCCCGCCGCGGCCGCCCTGGCCCAGTCCGGCGCCGGCGAGGTGCGGCTGGGCTTCATCGGCAGCGGTGTCCGCGGCAAACAGCTCATCGACGAGTTCGCCGCCGTCCCCGGCGGCCGCGGCCTCGCCGTCGCCGATCTGTACGATGGCTGCCGGCAGCGCGCCCAAGAGCAACTCGGCCACGCCATCTGGACCGGCCGCGACTACCGGGCCCTCCTCGACAGGAAGGAGATCGACGCCGTCGTCATCGCCACCCCGGATCACTGGCACGAAAAGATCACCCTCGACGCCCTCTCCGCCGGCAAGCACGTCTACATCGAGAAACCGATGACCTGGTCCATCGCCGAAGGCCCTCGCATCATCGCCGCCGCCCGGGCCAGCGGCAAGGTCCTCCAGGTCGGCAGCCAGGCCAAGACCTCGGCCCTCACCGCCAAGGCCCGCGAAATCGTCGCCAGCGGCGCTCTCGGCAAGGTGAACATGATCCGCATGGCCAACCATCGCAACTCCGCCGAGGGCGCCTGGCAGTACCCGGTGCCCCCGGATGCCTCCGAGAAGACCATCGACTGGTCCACCTGGCAGGGCCGCGCGAAGAAGAGGGCCTTCGACCCGGCGATCGTCTTTCAGTGGCGCCGCTTCTGGGACTACTCGGGCGGGGTCGCCGCCGATCTGTTCGTCCATCAGTTCACGCAGATGCACGAAATCATGGGGGTGCGCGCTCCGCTGTCGGCCGTCTCGCAGGGCGTGCTCGCCAAGTGGAAGGACGGCCGCACGGTACCCGATGTGATGAATTCGCTGCTCGAGTACCCGGAGGGCTTTCTGGTGGACGTTTACGTCAACCAGGCCAACGGCCAGCAGCCGCGCGGGATCCTTATCTACGGGGATGAAGGAACCCTGCTCGTCACCTTCAACCGCCTTGAGCTAACCCCGGAGCGCAAATCCGGCAACGCCCAGGAGTACGGCAGCCTGAACTTCCCGAAGAAGCTGCGCGAGGAGTATCTGGCGCGGTTCGCGGGCGAAGCGCGCCCGGCCCGCCCCGAGGCCCGGGAGATCCCGGTCGAACGCGGCCAGTCCCACAACTGGTACTTCCTCGACTCGATCCGGAACAACAAGCCCAGCCGGGAAAACGCCGAAGAAGGCCACTTCGCCGCCGCCGCCGCGCACCTGTGCAATCTCGCCTATCGCCACCGGACCCGCGTCTCCTGGAACCCCGACACGGCCAAGGTGAAGCTCTAAGGCGGTCAAGGAGGAGAAGTCATGATGACCGGAGCCGAAGTTCTCCTGCGTACCCTGGTCGCCCACGGCGTCGAGCTTTGCTTTGCCAACCCGGGGACCTCGGAGATGCATTTCGTCGCCGCGCTCGACCGCGTCCCCGCCATGCGCGGCGTGCTGTGCCTGTTCGAAGGGGTCTGCTCCGGCGCCGCCGATGGCTACGCCCGCATGACCGGCAAGCCCGCCGCCACGCTGCTCCATCTTGGGCCCGGCCTCGCCAATGGCCTCGCCAACTTCCACAACGCCCGCAAGGCCCGCACCCCCATCGTCAGCCTCATTGGCGAGCACTCCACCCGGCACCTCGCCTACGACGCCCCGCTCACCGCCGATATCGCCGCCTTCGCCTCCACGGTCTCGGCCGAAGTGTTCCGCCTCGCATCGGCCGAAGCCATGGGCCCCACTGCCGCCCGCGTCGTCAGCGCGGCCCGCCGCTACCCGGGCTCGATTGCGCACCTGATCATTCCCGCCGACTTCTCCTGGTCGCCCGGCGGCCCCATCGGCGAGCCGGTCCCGCCCGCGCCGCCCCCGGCGCCCGTCGTGCCGCCGCTCGGCGGAGCAGGGAAGTGGGGTCTGCTCCTCGGCGGCCAGACCACCGGCGAGCGGGGCCTTGCCCTCGCCGCGCGCCTCGCCGCCGCCGGCTGGCGCGTACTGATCGACCGCAATGCCGCCCGGATGACCATGGGCCGCGGCGGTTTCCAGCCGGAGCGGATCGCCTACTTCCCGGGACCGGCGCAGGCCCAACTGGCGGGGTTGACGGACCTGGTCCTGCTCGAAGCCAAGGCTCCCGTCTCTTTCTTTGGTTACCCGGACGAAGCCAGCTACCTTGCCCCGGAGGGCTGCCGTGTCCACGAACTCGCCACTCCCGGGCAGGATGGTCTCGCCGCGCTGGCCGCGCTGGCCGAGCCGCTGCCGCCGGCCTCCTGGGACGAGCCGCCGGCTCTGCCCGTCCCCCCGCCGGGCCCGCTGACGCTCGAAGCGTTGGGCCAGGCGATCGCCGCGCTGCTGCCGCCCGAGGCGATTCTCTCCGACGAGATGGTCTCTTCCGGACCGCCGGTCTTGGCGGCCCTGCGCCACGCCCGGCGCTTTGACTATCTGCCGGTGACGGGCGGCTCGATCGGCCAGGGGCTGCCGGTGGCGGTTGGCGCGGCCATGGCGTGTCCCGGCCGTAAGGTGGTGGCGCTCGAGGGCGATGGTAGCGCGTTGTACACGCCGCAGGCCTGGTGGACGATGGCGCGCGAAAGGCTGGACGTGGTGACCGTAATCTTTGCCAACCGCCGCTATCAGATTCTGGATGTCGAGATGCGGCGCACGGGGGCGAACGGCTTTGGGGAGCGTGCCGGCGCCATGGTGGATATCGGGACCCCGCCGCTGGACTTTGTCCGGATTGCGGAGGGGCTGGGGGTGCCGGCGGTGCGGGTGGAGACCGTGGAGGGATTTGTCGAACACTTCGCCCGCTGCCTGCGGGAACGGGGTCCGAGCGTCATCGAGGCTCTGCTGTAGCTCCCGGCGCCCCGGCCCTGACCCTTGTCTGCGCTCGGGACCCGGGGTCTCCGGCAAAAGCGAAGTTGGCTTCGTTTTGTTATTTCAGCGGGCGGCGAGCTTCTTGGCCGCCAGAAAGAGGGCGTTACACTCCTCTTCCAACACCCCGCCCAGTACCGTGGTCTGCCGGAAGCCGGTCCGCCGGGCCACCTCGCTGGCCCGGATATCGATCTGATTGCCGCCGAGGGCCGTCAGAAACGGAATTGAGGAGCCGTAGACCACCTTCGGAATACCCGCCCAGAGCGCGGCCGCCATGCACATCGGGCACGGCTCCGCCGTTGTGTACAGGGTCAGCGCGGTCCAGTCGATCCCCGGTTTTTCCCCGGCGCACCGGTTGATGGCGTCCGTCTCGCCGTGCAGCAGCGGGTTCTGGCGCGACTTGTTCCAGCCTTCGGCCACAATCTCGCCGCTGGCGCTCTCCACCAGCACCGCCGCGTAGGGCGCCGCGGGGTTGTTGGCCGCCAGGGCGATGGCTCGCCGCATGGGGCGCTCCTGGTCCGGTTCGAGCAGAAGAGAAAGCAGGAACTCACGCCGGTCGCTCATGGAAGCAGTATCGCAGAAACCGCCGTGCCTCCGCCCACGGCCGGCGCGAATAGGGATAGAATCTGTGGGCATGAGATACCTCCTACTTCTTACGGTGGCGTGGGCGGCCATGGCCCAGCCGGTGGTGATCGATACCCCGAAGCCGGCGCCCGAATGGGCGCTCTGGCAGCGCCAGCTGTTGAAAGAGTACTGGCCCGCCTCGCAGGAGTTTGTCAAACGCTACACCCGGCCCGACGGCACGCTCATCTGGCGCGCCAAATGGCCCGGCATGGACGGCAGCGACGATGGCTACGAGAGTTTCTATAACTTTCCGCTTTATCACGCGCTCGGCGGCGATGCGCGCATGGATCCGCTGGCCCGCCACTTATGGGACAAGGTCACCGAACTGTTTACCCGCTACGGGACCGTCCACAAGGAGTTTGATTCCTACTACGACTGGATGCACCACGGCGAAAGCTACGTCAACTTTTACTTCTTCGGCCTGTCCGATCCCTACGAACCGCGGATGCGGCGCCGGGCTCTTGAGTTTGCCCGCCTCTATACCGAGGGCCCGAACTGGGACCCGGTGCACAAGCGGATCACCTCGCCGATTACCGGCTCGAAGGGACCCCGCTTCGTCAACTCGGCCGAAGATTGGGTGACGCACCGCGATGTTCTCTCGCACTATCCGCTGCCGTATAACGATATCCCGAACGTGACCGAATCGAAGGCGTGGGAGGACGACAAACTCTTCCCTTCCATCCTCGAAACGATGAACAAGCGTATGATGCGCGCCGACGTGCCGTTGAACCTCGCGTCCACCTCCATGGTCGCCCATGCCTTTATGTACACCGGGGAGGCGAAGTACAAGACCTGGATTACCGAATATGTCGATGCCTGGATGCAGCGCGTCCGGGACAACGACGGGATCATCCCCGATAACATTGGTCCAAACGGCAAGATCGGCGAGACGATGGACGGGAAGTGGTACGGCGGCTACTACGGCTGGCGCTGGCCGCACGGCCTGTTCAATCAACTCGAGGCGACCATGATCGGCGGGGCAAACGCCCTGCTGCTGACCGGCGATCCCCGGTTTCTTGAGCTGCCCCGCTCCCAGCAGGCCTACATCGCCAAGGTCAGCCGGACGGAGCAGGGCCAGGTGCTCGTACCGAACCGGCACGCCGAGCAGGGCTGGTACGACTGGCGTCCGGCGGTGCCGCAGTATCCGGTGAACCTCTGGTACATGAGCTTCGGCGCTCCGGACCTGGCGCGTTTGAATCAGTTAGTGGACATGCCGAAACTGACCAACGCGCCCTATCGCAAGGCCAAGGGGGACGACAAGAACGAAGGCCCGTGGATGCGGTATCTCGAAGGGAATAATCCCAGCTGGCCGGTCGACGTGCTGCGCGGCAACTACGCGGAGTGTCTGCGGCGCCTGGCCGTGATCCGCGCTGACAAGACGCCTCCGGAGGAGATGAACGTCCACCACTGGCAGGACCGGAATCCGGTGGTGCTCGAAGGGTTGGTGCAGCAGATGATGGGCGGGCCGAACCACATCTATCATGGGGGCTTGCTCCATGTGCGCCTGCGGTATTTTGACGTCGACCGGAAGCGCGCGGGCATTCCCGAGGACGTGGCCGCCCTGGTGGACCGGATTACGGAGGATAGCGTGCGGGTGACGCTCGTCAATACTTCGGCGACGGCGACGCGGCAGACCATTCTGCAGGCGGGGGCGTTTGGTGAACACCAGTTCCTCACTGTCGAGGATGGCAAGACGAAGCGCGAAGTGAACGCGCGTCACCTGAGTGTGCAGTTGCGGCCGGGTTCGGTGGGAACCCTGACGCTAACCATGAAGCGGTTCGCCAACCAGCCAACCTATGAATGGCCGGCCCAGATCCGGCCTACTACAAAATCGGCACCTGCGCGGTAATCTCGATGCCGAAGCCTTCGAGACCAACCACTTTGCGCGGGTGGTTGGTCAGCAGGCGAATCCGGTGCAGACCGAGGTCAGCCAGGATCTGGGCGCCGAGTCCGGCTTCGTGCTGGAGTACGGTGGAGCCCGGGGGGGGGGCGTGGTGAGCGGATCGCGACCGTGGGCGACGATCTCGCCCTGGCGCTGCTGGTAGCCCGCCGTCGTCTGATGAAGGTAGACGAGCGCCCCGGCGCCTTCGGCGCGGATCAGGGCGAGGGATCGGTCCACGATGCGGGCGCAGTCGCAGGCGGTGGAGCCGAACAGGTTGCCGTAGGCGCAGTGGGCGTGGACCCGGACGAGCGGATTGTCGACGCCGGCGATCTCGCCGAGCACCAGCGCCGTGTGCTGTCCGCCGCCGAGGGTGGAGCTGTAGGCGTGGGTGCGGAACTCGCCGTGGCGGGTGGTGATGAGGCCGGAGGCGGTTCGCTGCATGAACCGTTCGTGCCGCAGGCGGTGCCGGATCAGATCGGCCACCGAGATGATCCGGATATCAAATCGCCGGGCGAACTCAATCAGCTGGGGGAGACGGGCCATGGTGCCGTCTTCGTTCAGGATCTCGCAGATCACCCCGCCCGGCTGCAGGCCCGCGAGGAGAGCCAGGTCGACCGCCGCTTCCGTCTGGCCGGCGCGGGCGAGGACGCCGCCGGGGCGGGCGCGGAGCGGGAAGATGTGACCGGGCCGGGCAAGATCTTCCGGCCGGGCATCGGGGCGGATGGCGACCCGGATTGTCTGCGCGCGGTCGGCGGCGGAGATTCCGGTGGTGACACCGTGAGTGGCCTCTATCGAGACGGTGAAGGCGGTGCCGAAGCGGGAGGTGTTGGCCGCGGCCATGAGGGGCAGGTCGAGCGAGTCGCACTTATCCGGACTGAGCGCGAGGCAGATGAGGCCCCGGCCGTGCACCGCCATGAAGTTGATCGCCTCGGGGGTGATGTGCTCGGCGGCGATGGTCAGGTCGCCTTCGTTCTCGCGGTCTTCGTCGTCGACGACAATCAACATCCGGCCGGAGCGGAACTCCGCCAGGGCCTCAGAGATAGGGGCGAATGGCATGGAGGAGCGGCGTCAGCCCTTGCGGCGCGCTTCGTAATCAGAGTAGCGCTTCTTGAATTCGGAGAAGCCTTTCCGGCCCATGAGGCCGAAGGTAAACCGCTTGCCTAGCTCGACGCCCTCCTGATCGAAGGCATTGATGTTGAGCATCTCGCCGGCGAAGGCGGTTTCAAACTCAAGCAACTGGAAGAACATGCCGAGATGCTCGGCGTCGATGCGGTCGAGGATGAAGCCACAGTTGGGTCGCTCATTCTCGGTGAGAGCCGCCTGGGTGGAGCGCAGTTCGGCGTCGAGCAGTTTGGCCAGCGACTGACCGGTGAGGTAGTCGAAACCCTCGAGTCCCGTCTTGGCGGTTGGAATGGCGCCGGGGACGGCGGGCTTCTTCACGGACCAGAAAGTGAAGACCTTGTCGTTCGGGCCTTCCATGTAAAGCTGGACCTGCGAGTGCTGGTCGGTGGTGCCGAGCGCCGCGATGGGGGTTTGGCCGACATGGACCAACTCTCCCGCGCGGTTCCTGGCCTTTCCGAGGGACTCGGCCCAGAGTTGCCGGAACCAGAACGCCGTTCCCCACAAACGGTTAGCGTAGGGGAAGGCGACCTGGATGGATTTGCCTTTTCGGGTCAGCGCAAGAATGTGGAACAACGCCGCGCGTAGCGGGGTATTGGCCGCGAGGTCGGTCTTGGCGGCGGTGGCTGTCATCCGGGCCGCGCCGCGGAGGAGGGCTTGGATATCGATGCCGATCAGTGCCGCGGGCACAAGACCGACGGCAGACAGGACGCTGAATCGACCGCCGACGTTTTCCGGGATATGAAAGGTCGTGTAGCCCTCGTTGGTGGCCAAAACCTTCAGATCGCCTCGCCCCTGGCTGGTCACCACCACGGTCCGCGCCCTTGCGCCTTTGGCTCCGGCGCCGACGACTAGCCAGTCCCGAACGAGCAGGAAGGTTGCAACGGTCTCAGCGGTCGCCCCGCTCTTAGCGATGACGACGACAAGAGTCTTTTTCGGCTTCATCGAGGCCAGAGCGAGGTGAACAAACTCGGGATCGACGTTATCGAGGATCACCAGGCGGGGGTTGTCTACTGTGTGGATTCCCTGAACCGGGTGCGGCCCGCGCAGGGCGCAGTCCAGCGCCCACGCACCTAAGGCGCTACCACCAATGCCGATGAGGCAGACGGTGTCGTAGCTCCCCTTCAGGCGGGCGGCAAAAGCCTGGATCTCCTGGGCCAGACCCGTATCCTTGGGAAGGTTGGGAAACCCTACTGTGCCCGCGGCAGCGAGCAAATTCACCCCGGCTAACGCCTGCGTGGCCAAGGCTTCGGAGCCGGCCAGCTCGTCTGGGATCAGCCCGTTGGCTGGGCCCACCATCCGCGCCAGCAGATTGGTCTCGTCAAATTGAATGCCCATGGCCTTAGTGTAAGCCAGTTAGCGACGAACGCCGTATTGTGCTCGTATCGGAGTCGGGAACGTTCGCGAAATGTGATCCTGCCAGGTGAGACACTCCTCGTCGACGAAGGCCCACGCCAAACCGACGAATGCGGCCATCATGCTGAGAACGCCACCCAGAATACGGCGGTTGTGATCCTTGCGGGTCAACTCGTTGCCGTCAAAATGAACCAGCCGTAAGCCAACACACTCCATGCCCGGCGATGGCGCTCCGGCCATGAGCCAGAAGGCTTCGTAAAGCAGTCCCAAAAGGCCCGTGGCGCCGCCGACCAAGGCGATCGTCGTCATGTCGAGACTGAACCAAGGCAGGCCTTCGCAGCCAATGTAGAGGATGCCCAAAAACAGCATCATGCAGCCAAGGACAATGACGAAATCGACCAGACCACCGAGAAGACGATGGGTCCGCGTAGCCACGGGGTAGTCGCAGTAAATGACGGCATCCACCGAGGTGGGCAGGGTGCGGGCCGGCGCAGGACCGGGAAACTCGAGCACTCCCTGGTAGGGCAGGTAGGAGGATTGCGGCTGAGCATGCCGACGCGCCCTCCGGTTGGGGGAAGCGGCCGGGCCATTACCGTCAATAGTCTGAATCTTGGTGTCTTCGCGCAGGGAGAAAAGCGAGCCTTGCAGGGCAGCAACATGGCGCGGAACGGAGCGTGGGGCTGTATCGTTGGAATACTCCAGTCGCGGGGCGGGAGGCGGTGCTTCCTGCTCATAAACCGTCGAAAACGGATCGAGTTTCAGGGCGGTCGCGGTGCGCATCGCCAATACCGGGCTGAAACTGGCGCCGAGACGACGGCCGCAGTTCTGACAACGATGATCTTCTTCGCTGATGGAAACTTTACAGTTTGGGCAGTTCATAATTGACGCTTCGTGTGTTGCCTCGCCGAATTGGACATGCTAGGGTTGCTGATTTGGCGACGGAAAAATCTATCCAAGTTTTTCAGAATGGAAAGTACGATCGTACTAGCCAATCGTATCCTTTCTACGGTACCACTATTCCGAACCAAATCATAGAGTTTTGCGCTGTATTTTGTTCCGGCGCTTCAGCCTTCCTTGGACTATCGGCGGCGTTGTGCTTTTGCCTTATGGTCCCGGCCGACAAAATTTTCGGCCAGGTGTTTCCGCAACAGCGCGGTCCTTTCGGGGGGGGGGTGAGTCCGGTCGCGCCGCCTCCGAAGCGGGTGCCGGTCAAGCGACAGAACGCCCCGGCGGAGGATGAAGTGCTGGTGCGCGCCATTGGCCAAGAGGTGGATGGCCAGGTCTATCATCTGCGGGGGGCGGCGGAGGTGGAGACGGCCGAGATCCTGTTGAAGGCGGATGAGATTGACTACAACGAAACTACCGGGGACGTGGATGCCCGCGGGAACGTGTATTACAAGAACTACATGAGTTCGGAGGAGATGTGGGCGCAGAAGGCAAAGTATAACTTGAAAGAAGAGTCTGGAACCTTTTCAGAAGTAAGGGGTAATGCTCAGGGGAAGATTCAATTCCGTCCAGGCCTGCTCGTATCGCAGAACCCCTTTAATTTTCAAGGACGTTGGGCGGAAAAGATAAAGAGTCGCTTTATTCTGTACGAAGGTTTTTTGACCAACTGTGTGCTGCCCAAGCCGTGGTGGCGGCTGACGGCTCCCCGCTTTGACATCATCCCGGGAGAGCGGGCGCTGGTGCACCGGGCGGTGTTTCGGCTACGGCGGGTGCCGATTTTCTATGTGCCGGTTTTTTACAAGGCGCTTTCCGAGGAGCCGCGCAAGAGTGGTTTTCTGACACCCAACTTTGGAAATAGCACGCGCCTGGGCTTCAGGTACGGGCTGGGCTACTATTGGGCGATCAACCGGTCCTACGATGCGATGTATCGCGGCCAGTGGTTCACGCGGCGGGGTCTGGCGCATGAAGTGAATTTTCGGGGCAAGCCGCGGCAGGGCACTGATTTTGACATTTATCTTTATGGCGTGAACGATCGGGGACGGGTGACGGACAGCGGGGAGCGGATCAGGGAGGGCGGATTCTTGATCAACGGGTCCGGGCGCTCGGTGTTGGGCAGGGGCTGGACGGGTGCGGCCAACATAAACTATTTGTCTTCATTCCTTTTCCGGCAGGCCTTCACGCAAAGCTTTAATGAGGCGATTTTTTCGGCGGTGAACTCGAACGGGCACGTGCAGAGGAGCTGGGACACCTACGTACTCGGAATGGAGTTCTCCCGCCATCAGTTTTTCCAGAGCACTCTGCCTGACGATCAGGTGGTGATCCGGAAGCTGCCGACGGTGGATTTCCATTCGCGGGATCGCCGGTTGTTCGGCAAGGTCATCCCGGTCTGGTACTCGTTTGATTCAAGTGCCGGGTTCTTCAATCGCCGGGAGCCTGGGTTTATCACGCGCCAGTTTACGGACCGGTTGCATTTCGCGCCGCGCATCTTGGCCTCTCTGCAGTGGAAGGGGTTCAGCCTGACGCCTTCCTACACCTTTCACGCGACGCACTACGGCTCGCGGAAGGATCTTTCGATGGCGACGGCGACCGCGACGGCGGGTCGGGACTTGTACCGGCAGGCGAACGATTTGGGGGCCGAGTTGAACTTGCCCTCGCTGGAGCGGATATTCCGGGGGCCGAAGTGGCTCGGGAGCGAGATGAAGCACGTGATTGAATCGCGAGTGACATTTCGGCACGTGTCCGGGGTGCGTGATTTTCGGGAGATCATCCGCTTTGACGAGGCCGACATTCTTACGTCCACGACCGAGGCGGATGTTTCGCTGACGAACCGGCTCTATGCCAAGCGGAACGGGACGGTGGACGAGGTTCTGTCCTGGCAGGTGATGCAGCGGCGGTATTTTGACCCGACGTTTGGCGGGGCGGTGGTCGAGGGCTCCCGGAATGTTTTTTTGTCCTCGACGACGTTGACGGGATACAGCTTTATCGACCGGCCGCGGCACTACTCGCCGGTGATCTCGGTGCTGCGGGCGTCGCCGCTGCGGTCGGCGGCGCTCGAATGGCGAACAGATTGGGATCCGCTCTTTAAACGGATCACCAATTCGACCGTGATAGCGGATGCCCGGCTGGGGCAGACCTTCTTCGGTATTGGCCACAACCAGGTCCGGGGAACTTCGCAGGTGAGCCCGAACGCGAATCAGATGCTACTGCGGGGCGGCATCGGGGCGCCCGGGCGCCGCGGCTGGAGTGCTGGCTACACGGGGGTGTATGACTTCCGGGACGCCAAGATGCAGTTTGCCACGACCGAACTCAGCTACAACAGTGATTGCTGCGGACTGAGCTTTCAGTTTCGGCGGTTGAGTTTCGGCACGCGCAACGAGAACCAATATCTGGTATCTTTTGCGATAGCCAACATTGGCAGTTTTGGCACTTTGCGCCGCCAAGAGCGCATGTTTTAAGGAGAGCCTTCATGCAAAGACGGGATTTCGGATTGATGATGTTGAGCGCGCCACTGCTGGCCCAGACGCCGGCCAAGTTCCGGGTGTACGTCGGTACCTACACGCGGGGTGCGAGCAAGGGCATATATCAATATGAGATGGACGCCTCCTCGGGCACCTTGACTCCGCTCGGCGTGGCGGCCGAGACGGCCAACCCCTCGTTTCTAGCCGTTCATCCGAAGGGCGATTTTCTTTACTCGGTGGGTGAGCTCGATGAGTTCAAGGGCGAGAAGGTGGGGTCGGTGAACGCGTACGCGATCGAGCGCGCCTCCGGCAAACTGACGATGCTGAATCAGGCCGGCAGCGGTGGCAGCGGCCCGTGCCATGTCAAGGTCAGCGATAACGGCAAGGTGGTTCTGTGCGCCAACTATGGGAGCGGGAGCGCCTCCGCCTTTGCTCTGGGCGCCGATGGCAAGATCGGCAAGCGGACCGCCTTTTTTCAGCATGCCGGGCCGTTCGGGCCGAACGCGGCCCGGCAGTCGGGGCCGCACGCGCATTCGATCAATCTTGACAACACCAATCGATTTGCAGTGGTGGCCGACCTGGGTAAGGACCGGGTGATGGTGTATAAATTCAACGCCAAGAACGGGGCGATGGCCTCGCACAGTGAGTTTGCCGTGGCTCCGGGGAGCGGTCCCCGCCATTTCGCGTTCCACCCGAACGGCAAGTGGGCGTATGTGATTAACGAGATGCTGTGCACCCTGACCGCGATGAACTGGGACGGGAAGGCGGGTAAGTTGACCGAGATCAACACCGAGCCGACGATGCCGATTCCGGCGGGCCGCGGGCTGAGTACGGCGGAGACGGTGGTGCATCCGAACGGGCGGTTTGTCTACGGTTCGAACCGTGGGCACGATTCGATCGCGATCTTTTCGATTGATGCGGCTTCGGGTCGGATCCGGCGGATCGGGAACGAGCCGACGCAGGGCAAGACGCCGCGCAACTTCAACATTGACCCGACAGGCCGGTACCTAGTGGCGGCGAATCAGGACTCCGATTCGTTGATGGTGTTCCGGATTGAGGGGGCGACGGGGAAGTTGACGCCGGTGGGCAGGCCGGTGCCGGCGCCGGTGCCGGTGTGTGTGAAGTTTCTGGCGATGGCATAGGGGCTGGTTTTGGGTGAGGCGGGTAGGGGCCGGCGACGCGAGGGAGGGGGGCCGGCCCTTGGTGGCGGCGCATCAGGACTCCGATTCGTTGATGGTGTTCCGGATTGAGGGGGCGACGGGGACGCTGACGCCGGTGGGCAGGCCGGTGCCGGCGCCGGTGCCGGTGTGTGT